>CAISJH010000656.1 GCA_903885585.1 uncultured beta proteobacterium | reverse complement strand
GGTGCGGCGTTTCACGCCCTTCTTCGCTTCGTCTTCCGAGATGTAGTGGAAGGTGGCTGCGTAGGGCTCCAGCACCCTGAAGGGTGGCTTGGACTCGTGCAGCGGACGCGTCGCGAACGGGTACTTCGTCTCGGTGAACACCTCCATGCCCACGGCGCACACCTGCTTGGGGGGAGCGTTCCAACGGTCGGGGGGCAGCTTGGCGCTGATCCACTCCATCCCGGCCACCGCCCCGGCCTGATTGTTGGCAAAGACCGGGGAGGGTTGCAGGGAGGTGGCCGGCACCACGGCCTGGAACCCGCTGCCTGACAGGAGAAAGACGATCTGGACCGCGGCAAGGGAAGTGCTCATGACGCGATCATCACCGAAGCGGTAGCGCGGCTCCAATGAGCATGAACACGCCACCGCACACTTGGTTGAAGCGCTGGCCCACGCGGTGCAGCCAGGGACGCACATGCGCGGCCGTGCCGGCGATGACGAGCTCGGTGATCGACTCGACGACTGCAAATGTGCCGGCCATGATGGCGAACTGCACCCAGAGGCTGCGGGCCGGATCGATGAACTGCGGCAGGAAGGCGGCAAAGAACAGCACGCCCTTGGGGTTGGTGATGGCGGCCAGGGCCCCCTGCCGGGCCAAGGCTCCGCCTGTGGCTGGCCTGGGAGCCGTGCCTGACCCTGCGGCCTGCCCTGGTTCCAGCCCCGCTCCTAGCCCTGCCCCCACCGGCGGCGCGCGCCACACCTGCACACCCAGCCACACCAGGTAGGCCCCGCCCACCCACTTCAGCGCCACCAGCCAAAGCGGTGAGGTCTTGAGCAAAGCGCTGATGCCGAACAGCGACAGCCCGATCAACACCACGAACCCCACCGCTCCGCCTGCGATGGTGAACAAGGTGCGCCGCCAGCCGTGCAACGCGCCGTGCGTCAAGGCCAGCAGGCTGTTGGGCCCGGGCGAGAGGGACAGCCCCGTGGTGGCCAGCAGGTAGATGAGCCAGGTCTGGAGCTCCATCAGGCGGGCTCAGTGGCAATGAGCGGTTTAAAGCGTAGCACCTCGGCGCCATGTACCTCCACCGTCTCCAGGAACATGGCATAGGGCCGTACCCACATCCCGCTGGTGTTGTAGAGCGGTCGGTACAGCACCAGAGGCTCCAGCGATTCGCTGTGGCGCACGACGCCCAGCACCTCGTACTCGCCGCCCTTGTAGTGGCGGTAGCGGCCTGGCGCCACGGCGGGCAGCGGCGGCAGGTCGTCGCTGGCGACGTGGGTGGGGGCGTTCATGCAGGTCCTCCAGAAGGGTTCCAACCGGTCAGCAGCGCCGACGCCACCATCGTGAAGCCGGCCAAGGACAACAGGCTCAGCACTACGCGGCGGAACTGGGCTGGACTGAGCCCTGCGTACACGCGTGCGCCCAGCAGGGACGGGAGAATGAGCGCAGGGATCACCACGGCCAACTGCGGGACCATGGGCGCCGTGACCACGCCGGCCAGCAGATAGCCCCCGGCC
>CAISJH010000655.1 GCA_903885585.1 uncultured beta proteobacterium | reverse complement strand
TCGCACCATGCTGGACACCAGCTCCGCCGGCCTCGCGGAGGACCTGCCCGTGCCAGCGCTGATCGAGCGCTGGCTGCCCACCGGGCTGGTAGCGCACATCCAGCTCAACGATCCCAACCGTCGTGCACCGGGTCAGGGCGAAATGGCCTTCGGTCCGGTGCTGGCCGCACTGCGGCACGGCGAGTGGGACGGCTGGGTGGCCGTGGAGCCCTTCGACTATGTGCCCGACGGCCCAGGCTGCGCCGCCTGGTCAGCGGGCTACCTCCAGGGCTTGCTGCAATCGCTGGAAGCCCGCGTGTGAAGGACGGGCTGGTCGTTGGACCCGTGATCCGGGGCTGCCTGCCATGAGCGGTGAAGCGCCACGCTTTCGCATCGGCCAGATCGAATTGTTCGAGGCCCCGGTGCGGCTGCGCATGCCGTTTCGCTTCGGGGTGGTCACGCTCACGCACTGCCAGCAGGTCTGGGTGCGGGTGCACATCGAGGGGGCCGGCGGGTTGCAGGGCACGGGCGCAGCGGCGGAACTGCTGTCACCCAAGTGGTTCGACAAGAACCCGGCGCTGAGCAACGAGCAGAACCTGGATCAGTTGCGCGACGTGCTGCACCTGGCCGCACAGGCCTACACCGCTGACCAGGCCATGGACCGCGGCGACACGGCCTTCGGCCACTTCGCCCGCCACCATGACGCGCACCAGCGGACCGCCGCCGCACGTGGGCACAACCCCCTGCTGGCGTCCTACGGCCCGGCGCTGATCGACCGTGCGGTGCTGGACGCCCTGTGCCGGGCCACGGGCCTGAGCTTCTACACGGTGATGCGGCGCAACCTCGCAGGCATAGGCGGTACGCATCCCGCCTTCGGCGCTTTCGACTTCAACACCTTTCTAGCGGCGCTGACACCGGCCCCCACCCTCGCCGCGCGGCACACCGTCGGACTGGCCGACCCCATTTCCGCCAAGGACGTCACCGAGCCCTTGCATGACGGCCTGCCGCAGACCTTGCAGCAGGTGATCGCGCGCTACGGCCATCGGCACTTCAAGCTCAAGCTGAGCGGTCAGGTCGATGCCGATCTGCAGCGGCTGCACGCCATTGGGCGCGTGCTGGACCGCAGCGAGGAGCACTATCAGGTCACGCTCGACGGCAACGAACAGTTTGCCGACGCCGCCACACTGACGGCCTTGGCACAGGGCCTGCGCGCCGCACCGGCCCTCAAGCAGTTGGCCGACAGCGTGCTCTTTGTCGAGCAGCCCTTCCACCGCGCCATCGCACTGCAGCCCGACAGGCCCGCGCCCGACGTCGGCTGGCCTCTGCTCATCGACGAGTCCGATGGCACGCTGGAGGCCTTCGAGCAGGCCCGCGCCCTCGGCTGGCGCGGTGTCTCCAGCAAGACCTGCAAGGGCCTGTACAAGTCGGTCCTGAATGGCGCGCGCTGCGAGGCTTGGAACACACAGTGCCACAAGCCCGGGCAATTCTTCTTGTCGGGTGAAGACCTGACGCTTCAACCCGGGCTGGGGCTGCAGCAAGACCTGGCTCTGGTCAGCCTGCTGGGCATCACGCACGTTGAGCGCAACGGCCACCATTACGTGGACGGCATGCGCGGGCGCCCCGCAGCGGAGCAGCAGGCGTTCGCACAGGCGCACCCGGACCTGTACGAACAGGTCGTCGCACCGGATGGCCAGACGCTCACCCGCGTATGCATTCAAGGCGGTCGAATGGCCATTGCGTCGCTTGCCTGCCCTGGGTTTGCCAGCACCGTGCTGCCCGACTTCAGTGCGATGCAGACGCTGGCCCCTCCCGCTGACCTGCCCGACACGCCACCACTGCCATGGCCACCCTGAACCTGCTCACAGAAGACGGCCGCCTGGCCGCCTACGCGCTGCGCGGCACCCCGGTCGCGCCACCGTCCGGCCCCAAGGTCTTCAACCGCGTCGCTTACT
>CAISJH010000654.1 GCA_903885585.1 uncultured beta proteobacterium | reverse complement strand
CTTCGCCGGCACTGTCGGTCGCGCAGCCCATGCCGTGGGTCAGTGCCACCACGCCGTCCACGTTTGGGTAGTCGGCCAAGGCCTCCGGGCGGATGTCGCGGCGGAATTGGTCGGCAATGGCGCGCGCGGCCGTGGCCGAGCAGTTCACGCTGGTCAGCACGCCGATGTAGTTGCGCGTGGCCACCCGGCCATCGGCGCGCACGATGCCGTCGAACGTGGCGGGCGTCTCCACATAGGCCGTGGGCACGGCGCCTGCGCCCGGCTCGTGGTGGCGCGCAAAGTCCGCATAAGCCAGGTTGTGCACGTGCACGTGTTGGCCAGGCGCAATGGCCTGGGTGGCGTGGCCGATGATCTGGTCGTAACGCCGCACCGCCTCGCCTGCGGCGATGGCACGCGTGGCCACCTTGTGGCCGGGCGGTACCAGCCCGGCCACGGTCACGCCTTCATCGGCCAGTACCGTGCCGCCCAGCAGCTGCCGCCGGGCGATGACGACGTTGTCGCGGGGGTGGATGCGGATGGAGGGGGCCGTGGAGGCGGTGGTGGCGCTCATCGTGGACAGGTTCGTTCTATTGGAAAAAGGCCCGACCGGCCAGGGTGGCAGGTCGGGCCCGGTCGCAGGGCAGGTGATGCTCAGCCGCTGAGCTTAGCCATCGATCAGCGCCGGGTCCCAGGCGTGCACGGTCTGCTGCTGTTCGCCCAGCTTCTCGATGCCCAGACGCATCACGTCACCGGGCTTGAGGAAGACGGCGTTGGGCTTGACGCCCATGCCCACGCCGGGGGGCGTGCCGGTGGTGATCAAGTCGCCCGGGTAGAGCGTCATGAAGCGGCTGACATAGGACACCAGTTGCGCGGCGCCAAAGATCATGGTCTTGGTGCTGCCGCTCTGGTAGCGGTGGCCGTTGACTTCCAGCCACATGGACAGGTTCTGCGGGTCGCCCACTTCGTCAGAGGTCACCATCCAGGGGCCTACGGGGCCGAAGGTGTCGCAGCCCTTGCCCTTGTCCCAGGTGCCGCCGCGCTCGATCTGGTACTCGCGCTCCGACACGTCGTTGACGACGCAATAGCCGGCCACGTGCTTGAGCGCATCGGCTTCGCTGACGTAGCGCGCGGTGCTGCCGATCACGATGCCCAGCTCCACCTCCCAGTCGCTCTTGACCGAGCCCTGGGGCAGCACCACCGCGTGGTTGCAGCCCACGGCCGAGCTGGTGGGCTTCATGAAGACGATGGGTTCCTTGGGGATGGGAAGGTTGGATTCGGCGGCGTGGTCGGCGTAGTTCAGGCCGATGCAGACGAACTTGCCCATGCCGCTCCAGGGCACGGCGTACTCGCCCTGCGCCACCACGGGCAGGGTGTTGACGTCCACGCTGGCCAGTGCGGCCAGGCCGGCGGGCGACAGCGTGGCCGGGGTGATGTCGGGCATCAGTGCCGAGAGGTCACGCACCTGGCCTTGGGCGTCCAGCAGGCCGGGCTTTTCCTGGCCCTTGGGGCCGTGGCGGAGGAGTTTCATCGCGATATTTCCTTGGGGGGTGAAGAGGAAGGGATGAGTTGGAAGGACAAAGGTGGGGGCTGGGGAGAGCCGATGCTCAGAGCGTCCAGCCGCCGTCCACCACCATGTGGGTGCCCGTGGTGAAGCGCGACTCGTCGCTGGCCAGGTACAGGGCGGCCGCGGCAATCTCGTCGGCGGTGCCCAACCGGCCCATGGGCTGGCGGGCCACGAACATGGCCTCGGCTTCCTCGACCGTCTTGCCCGTGGAGGCGGCCAGGGCGCTGACGCGGTCGCGCAGCGAGGGTGACTCCACCGTGCCCGGGCAGATGGCGTTGCAACGCACCCCGGTCTTGATGAAGTCCATGGCCACCGCCTTGGTCAGGCCGATGACCGCCGCCTTGCTGGTGCCGTAGACGAAGCGGTTGGCTGCCGACTTGATGCTGCTGGCACCCGAGGAGACGTTGATGATGGAGCCGTTGCCGCGCTCCAGCATCTTGGGCAGGAAGGCCTTTGTGGTGTGGAACATCGAACGCACGTTCAGGTTCATCGCGAAGTCCCACTCGTCCTCGGTGCAGGTCAGCACCGTGTTGTGGTGCACGAAGCCCGCTGCGTTGAAGAGGATGTCCACGTTGGGGTGACGCAGACCTGCCTCAGCGATGGCCGCGGCGTCCAGGGCGTTCAGCGCTTCCAACGTGTATTGCGCGTTGCCGCGCAGGTCGGCCAGCAGGTCCGTGTTCAGGTCGGTGGCGATGACGTGCGCGCCTTCCCGGGCAAAGGCCTCGGCGGTGGCGCGGCCGATGCCTTGGCCGGCGGCGGTGACGAAGGCGGTCTTGCCTGCAAGTCGGGAGCTCATGGGTGTGGTGATCCTTTTTGGTTTCAGGGGGGATGGAAGGAGGCCTTGGCGTGGGACGCCGTCCTCAGGCGCCCGCCAGGCAGCAAGCGTTCAGACCTCGGCGACCAGTTGCACCTTGGTGCTGCGTGACTTGTCCAGCGCCAGCTCGAAAGCCTCTTGCGAGCGAGCCAGCGGCAACTGGGCGCTGATCAGCGGCCGCACGTCCACCCGGCGCGTGCGGATGGCCTGAACCGCCCAATCGAACTCGAGGTGGGCCCGGAAGGCGCCGCGGTAGTCCAGCTCACGCGCCATCAGGCTGTTGGCAGGGAAGGCCACTTCGGGCGGCAAGGTGCCCACCTGCACGATGCGCCCGCCCCGGCGGGTGGCCGTCAGGCAGGTGGACAGGGCGGCCGGGCTGCCGGCCGCTTCGATCGACACGTCGGCAATGTCGGCCAGTTCTGCCGCGTTCACCTGGTCGCTGCGCACCGT
>CAISJH010000653.1 GCA_903885585.1 uncultured beta proteobacterium | reverse complement strand
GGAATGGCTACGCTGATTGGTGTGCCCATTTGATTTCGTACCCTCATGTCCGTCGTGCCTTGGGTTGCGCCTCGTTCTGGCTTCAAGTTGGTCTGCACCACCTCACTCCATCAGAGTGATGATGCGTACGCGCCGGTTCTCCGCGGCGTCGGGCTGCTCCTTGTTCAGCAACTCACTGAAACCCTTCCCCTGGGCTTGAAGCCGCTCGGCCGACACGCCCTTGCCTTGCAGAAACTCCACCACCGAGCGCGCGCGGCGTGCCGAGAGCTCTTCGTTGTAGCGGGCGCTGCCCTTGGCGTCGGTGTGCCCTTCCACCCGAAAGCGCATCTCCTGCAGCCGTGCGTTGTTCAGCGCCTCGGCCAGGCTCTCCAGAAGGGGGCGGCTGCGCGACTGGAACTGTGCAGAGTCGAAGTCGAAGTTGATGACGAGGTCGATCTGCCGCTTCTCGGGCGTGATGTTGCGGGAGATGCTGCGCGTGAGTGGCGGGGGGGCGAGCTGCTCTACCAACTGCTCGGCGGTGGCCTGGCTGATGGGGCGCGCAGGGGCTGTCTGGGCCGTGGCGAGTGACCCGGCCAGGGCCATGGCCGCGGCGGCGGCCCGGGCAAGCGTCAGCTTCATTTGACCTCCTGAAGAGACAGCAGCTTGGCGCCGAAGGTCTCCGACGTGCCGGTGATGCCGCTGCCGATGAAAAAGTTCAGCAGTGCGGTGCGGCCGGGAAGGTCGTTCAGCGCGAAGGTGAAGGGCGCAGCAGAGGTGGGTGGCAAGGCGGTGAGCGCCGCGAGGTTGCGCGGAGTGTCGGTCACCATCACGAGCAGGTGATTGGTGCCGGCCGGCCCCTGGGCCATGAGCTTCCAGTCCGGGCGCGGCAACGCCAGCGGCTTGCCGGCCTCGATGCGGTTGTCTGCATCCAGCGCGTTGGGGAACAGCACGTAGAAGCTCTTGCGGTCGCTGCCCAACATGACGAGGTACACGTGGCCCGGGTGGCTGGACGTGACGCGCAGGGCCAGCGGGTCCTTGCCGATCCGCAATGAGGTGCGGCTCAGGTTCACCTCCACGCGCCGCCTCGGGTTGCGCTGTTGCTCGATGTCCTTGAGCGTGGCGAGCGAGGCGAGCGCGGGCTCGGGCTTGGGTGGTGCCGGAATGGGCGGAGCCGCAGGTGTGGCGATGATCTCCTGCGGTGGCGGAGCCGGTGGTGGCGGCACCGGGGCCACGGCAACCGGCGCAGGCTGAGGCGGCCGGGGCACGGCCACGGGGACGATGTTGCGGTTGCCTGTGACCGTGATGTGGTGCGGCTTCAGTTCGGGAAATGGCTTGAGCTTGTCCTCCACGATACGCTGCGCGCACTGCTGTATCTCCTCAATCGAAGAAGCGCCTGAACCGTCACGGTCACTGGCCTTGCTCAACAGGCATTGCCGCATGCCCTGGGTGGCGAGCCCCCCCTTGCCTGGCTCATCGAAGCTCACCTCATCGGCACGTGCCGAGGTGATCTGCACGTAGTTCTCCTGCAGTGCGCCGAGCGTGGTGGCCTCCGCCACCACGCTGCGGGCGCGCAGATTGGTGGGGCGTGAGCAGGCGTCGGCGTCGGCACCAGCCTTCAAGAAGAACTTGGGCGTCAAGCGTCCGCTGGCCGCGGAGCGGGCACGAAGGCGGTTGGCGGTCACCCCATCGCTGTGGCAGGCATCGAACAGCACCACCACCTTGTCGGCTACCTCACCCATACGGCGGGTGCGCTGCGCGATCTCCTCGTTGGTCAGCGTTTCGCGGTCGTAGGCCAGCAGGCCCTCCCGACAGCCTTTGATGTTCTCCTCCCACCAGCGCGTGCCATGGCCGGAGAAATAGACGAACACGCGGCTGCCTTCGCTCACCTCGGCCGAGAGCTTTTCAAGTGCCTCAACGATGTTGCGCTTGGTGGCCTGCTCATCGCGCAGCACGGTCATGCGGTTGTCAGGTATGCCCATCGCACGTGCGATCTGGCGCGCGCTGTCCATGTCGAATGGCACGCCCTCGAGCGTCGCGATGTCGCTGGATGAGTAGACCGAGACGCCCACGATCAGGGCGCTGCGAGATGCGGACTGAGCGAGCGCGAAACCGGGGAACAAGAGACCCAAGAACGCAATGGCGACGGCGCACCAAGTGACAAAGATATGACGAGACATGAGAAGGCTTTCCTGCACGCAGGCGCAGCGCGATGCGGACGACTGCCGATCAGGCGTCTGTTTCACGGTCGGTATTCGATACGCGAGGATAAGGCTCGCGGCGGTGCCGTCAGGCAGATGCCTCCCGCCTCGTGAGGCGGTTAGCTCATATGTTGGTCTGGAGCAACGTGAGAGTCCTCAGCTCAGGAGTCTGGCCTGTAAAGGGTGACCAGGCCTGCAATTGTCCCGATTAAAGAACCCGCTACATGCAGCGCAACTGTCAAACCCGCCATCCCCATCCGCCCCTGCTGCAGCAACCCCACCACCTCGGCCGAGAAGGTGGAGAACGTGGTCAAGCCTCCCAGAAAGCCGGTGATGGCAAACAGCCGCCAGGCGGGGGAGATGTCGGGGTGTTGCGCGAACCAGGCCACGGCCACACCGACCAGGTAGCCGCCAATCAGGTTGGCGGCGAGCGTGCCTGCTGGAACGCTGTCTGAAAGCGGGTTCAGCCAAGCCGAAAGTTGCCAGCGCAGCAGGGCCCCGAGTGCGGCGCCTGTGCCCACCGCCGCGGCTCCGATCCACAGGCTGGGCGGGGGGAGCGAGGTGATCGACATGGCGCTGATGATGATAGCCGGGGCTTGGTGCGCTGCCTCCTGGTGCTCCAGCGTTGTCGGGGCGCTCGCGTGACCGTGCCGCCTTGGGGGGGAGGGGCCTGGGTGCGCTCTTCCAGACACGAAATGTCACGCCTCCATTCGGTACCATGTCTGCTGTTGAGATTGCAGGAGTTTTGCCCATGTCCATGGACGTCGTCGATTTCGAGATCAAGGGTTCGGAGATGCAGTTCGTCGAGGTCGAGCTCGACCCTGGCGAGGC
>CAISJH010000652.1 GCA_903885585.1 uncultured beta proteobacterium | reverse complement strand
CCTTCCTGCGTGCGCTGGGCCCGGAGCCTTGGAAGGCGGCCTACGTGCAGCCCAGCCGCCGCCCCAAGGACGGGCGCTACGGCGACAACCCCAACCGCCTGCAGCATTACTACCAGTACCAGGTGGTGCTCAAGCCGGCGCCGGCCAACATCCTGGAGCTGTACCTGGGCTCGCTGGAGGCGCTCGGTTTCGACCTCAAGAGCAACGACATCCGCTTCGTCGAGGACGACTGGGAGAACCCAACGCTCGGCGCCTGGGGTCTGGGCTGGGAGGTCTGGCTCAACGGCATGGAGGTCACGCAGTTCACCTACTTCCAACAGGTGGGGGGCATCGACTGCAAGCCCATCACGGGCGAGATCACCTACGGCCTGGAGCGTCTGGCCATGTACCTGCAGGGCGTTGACAACGTCTACGACCTGGTGTGGACGGATGGTTTGCTTTATAGAGATGTCTACCACCAGAACGAGGTGGAACAGAGCACCTACAACTTCGAGCACAGCGACGTGGAGTTCCTGCTGCAGGCCTTTGGCGCCCACGAGAAGATGGCCCGCCACCTGATGGAGCAGCAACTGGCCCTGCCGGCCTATGAGCAGGTGCTGAAGTCCGCTCACTCCTTCAACCTGTTGGACGCTCGCGGTGCCATCAGCGTGACCGAGCGCGCGGCCTACATCGGGCGCATCCGCAACCTGGCCCGCGGCGTGGCCCAGAGCTACATGGACAGCCGTGCTCGCCTGGGCTTCCCCATGGCGCCGCGCGCCTGGGCTGATGAAGTGCTGGCGCAACTCGCAGCCCAAGACAAGAAGGCGGCCTGAGCATGAGCGCGACTTCCTCTTTACAAAATGGCCCGGCTGCCCAGGTCGTTTCAGCGGCCACCCGCAGCCTGCTGGTCGAACTCTTCGTTGAAGAGCTGCCGCCCAAGGCGCTCAAGAAGCTTGGCGAGGCTTTTGCGCAAGCCCTGGCCGACAGCCTCAAGGCCCAGGGCCTGGCTGGCGCCGATGCGGTGCTCACACCGTTTGCCTCTCCCCGGCGGCTGGCTGCGCACTTGAGCGCCGTGAGCGCAGTGGCGCCGGACAAGTCCGTTTCGCAGAAGCTCATGCCGGTGGCGGTGGCGCTGGATGCCAGTGGCGCGCCCACCCCTGCCTTGCTGAAGAAGCTGGCCGCCCTGGGCGCCGACGCCTCGGTGGTTCCCACCCTGCGCCGCGCGCCCGATGGCAAGGCCGAGGCCTTGTTCCTGGATGCCGTGCAGCCGGGCGTGACCCTGGCTGCCGGCCTGCAGAAAGCGCTGGACGAGGCGCTGGCCCGCCTGCCGATTCCGAAGGTGATGCAGTACCAGCTCGCCGACGGCTGGTCCAGCGTGCACTTTGTGCGCCCGGCCCATGGCCTGGTGGCTTTGTATGGGGCCGAGGTGGTGCCCGTGGCCACCTTGGGCCTGCAGTCTGGCCGACAGACGCGCGGCCATCGCTTCGAAGCGGCCGCCGAGACCCTCGAGATTCCGCAGGCCGATGCTTACGAGCAGACGCTGCAGGCACAAGGGGCAGTGATCCCCTCGTTTGCCGCGCGGCGCGCCGAGATCGTGCGCCAGTTGACGCAGGCGGCCGCCCGAGAGGGCCTGCAGCCCATCGAGGACGAGGCCCTGCTGGACGAGGTGACGGCGCTGGTGGAGCGCCCGAACGTGCTGCTGTGCAGCTTCGAGCCGGAGTTCCTTGCGGTGCCGCAGGAGTGCCTCATCCTGACGATGAAGGCCAATCAGAAGTACTTCCCGCTGGTGGACGCTGCCGGCCGCCTGACCCACCGCTTCCTCATCGTCAGCAACATCCGCCCGGCCGACCCGTCGCGCGTCATCGGTGGCAATGAGCGTGTGGTGCGGCCGCGTCTGGCGGACGCCAAGTTCTTCTTCGACCAGGACCGTAAGCGCACCCTGGCCTCGCGCGTGCCGGGCCTGTCCAAGGTGGTCTACCACGGCAAACTGGGCACGCAGGGTGAGCGCGTGGATCGCGTACGCGCCATCGCCCGCGGCATTGGTGAGCAGCTGGGAGGCTTGAGTCTGGCCGATCTGGCCGACGAGGCCGCCACGCTGGCCAAGGCCGACCTGCTGACCGACATGGTGGGCGAGTTCCCCGAGCTGCAGGGCATCATGGGCGCGTATTACGCACGCCACGACGGCCTGCGCGAAGCGGTGGCCGACGCCATCGAAGACCACTACAAGCCCCGCTTCGCCGGCGATGCGCTGCCCCGGGGCGATGTGGGCTTGTGTGTCGCGCTGGCGGACAAGCTCGAGACGCTGGCCGGCCTGTTTGGCATCGGCCAGCTCCCCACGGGCGACAAGGACCCGTTTGCACTGCGACGCCACGCGCTGGGCGTGGTGCGCATGCTGGTGGAGCGTGCGTTGCCCTTGTCCGTACCGCAGTTGGTGGAGGCGGCGTTCCGTGCCTTCCCGGCTGGGCATGGCGCGGCACAGGCTGAGGTGTTGCGCTTTCTGGATGAGCGGCTGGCCGGCTGGCTGCGCGAGCAGGGCAGCAGTGCGCACGAAGTGGACGCCGTGCTGGCCTTGAAGCCGGCGCAGTGGGCCGGCCTGCCGCAGCGCCTGGCGGCTGTGCGCGCTTTTGCCAGCCTGCCCGAGGCGCCAGCGCTGGCGGCGGCCAACAAGCGCGTGGGCAACATCCTGAAGAAGTCGGATGACGCACCGCTGGTGGAGGTGCAGACGGGCCTGCTCGTGGAGCCCGCTGAGGCTTCGCTTTGGGCCGCGCTGGAGCAGGTGGGCCCGAAGGCGCAGGCCGCTCTGGCTGCGGGCGACCTGACGGCATCACTCCAGGCACTGGCCGCACTGAAGGCCCCGGTGGACGCGTTCTTTGACGCCGTGATGGTCAATGCCGAGGACCCGGCGCTGCGCGCTAACCGCTTGGCCCTGCTGCGCGCCCTGCACGACGCAATGAACCAGGTGGCCGACCTCTCTCGTCTGGCGACTTGACCCTGACCGGTGCGCAGAGGCGGCGGCCCTGATAATCAGTCTGTGAAGCTGATCATTCTCGGCCGCGACGGCATCCTCAACGAATACCGGGACGATCACGTCAAGGCGCCGGCGGAGTGGGTGCCCATCCCTGGGGCGCTGGAGGCGGTGTCCCGCCTGAACCATGCGGGCTGGCATGCGGT
>CAISJH010000651.1 GCA_903885585.1 uncultured beta proteobacterium | reverse complement strand
CGACTACCGCTGGGGCATCTTCCTGAACCCCGGCGAGGCCGATCGCAAGATCCACTTCGGCGACCACCTGGGCGAGAAGGCCTGGAACGACGTGCCGGGGGAATACCGCGCCAACCTGCGCCGCATCATCGTCACGCAGGGCGACACCGAGCCGGCCTCGGTCGAGCAGCAGCGCCACCTCGGGCTGACCTGCCCGAGCCAGTACGACTTGCGCAACCTGTTCCAGGTCAACGTCGAGGAAGGCCGCCACCTGTGGGCCATGGTCTACCTGCTGCACAAGCACTTCGGCCGCGACGGCCGCGAGGAAGCCGACGCGCTGCTGCAGCGCCGCTCGGGCCAGGAAGACAACCCCCGCATCCTGCAGGCCTTCAACGAGCAGACGCCCGACTGGTTGAGCTTCTTCATGTTCACGTACTTCACCGACCGTGACGGCAAGTTCCAGCTCTGCGCTCTCGCCGAGTCGGCGTTTGACCCGCTGGCCCGCACCACCAAGTTCATGCTGACCGAAGAAGCGCACCACATGTTCGTGGGCGAGTCCGGCATCAGCCGCGTCATCCAGCGCACCTGCCAGAAGATGAACGAGCTGAAGACCGACGACGTCAAGAAGCTGCGCGAGGCCGGCGTGATCGACCTGCCCACCATCCAGCGCTACCTGAACTTCCACTTCAGCGTGACCATCGACCTGTTCGGCGCCGATGAGTCGTCCAACGCGGCCACGTTCTACTCCACCGGCCTGAAGGGCCGCTACGAAGAAGGCAAGCGTATGGACGACCACCAGCTGCGCGGCCAGACCTACAAGATCCTGGCGGTGCAGAACGGCCAGCTCGTGGACAAGGAAGTGCCGATGCTGAACGCGCTGAATGAAGTGCTGCGCGACGACTACATCAAGGACAGCATCGCCGGCGTGGAGCGTTGGAACAAGGTCATCGAGAAGGCAGGCATCCCCTTTCGCTTGAAGACCCCGCACAAGGCGTTCAACCGCCACATCGGCGCGCTGGCGGGCGTGAAGGTGTCGCCCGAGGGCCGCGTGGTGTCCGAGGCCGAGTGGAACGCACAGGCGGACCACTGGCTGCCCAGCGGCGCCGACCGCGCCTTCGTGGCCAGCCTGATGGGCCGCGTGGCCGAGCCGGGCAAGTTCGCCAACTGGATTGCGCCGCCGGCCATGGGCATCAACCGCCAGCCGGTGGACTTCGAGTACGTCCGCTTCAACTGAGCAAGTCGCGCACCCGTCGTGACAAGATCGGGGCCCCTTGTGGGCCCCTTCTTCTAAGGATTTCCAGGAGACAACAACATGGACATGGCCGAAGGCAGCGTCATTCGCCAGCACCTGATCGATCCCGAGATCTGCATCCGCTGCAACACCTGCGAGGCCACCTGCCCCGTGGGCGCGATCACACACGATTCGCGCAACTACGTGGTCGATGCCGAGAAGTGCAACTTCTGCATGGCTTGCGTACCGCCGTGCCCCACGGGCTCCATCGACAACTGGCGCAACATGCCCAAGGTGGTGGCCTACAGCGTGGCCGACCAGCTGACCTGGGACGAGCTGCCTGCCGAGCTGAGCCCCGAGCAGCTCGCGCATGCCGGCGTGGCCGCCGACGCTGCACCTGCAGTGGAGCCGGTGCAGCCCGCGCTGCCGGCTGCTGCGGACGGCCAGGCATCGTTCAACAGTGCCCAGTACGGCGCGGCCATCCCGCCTTGGTCTGCCGCCCACGCCTACACCAACCTGTACGGCCCCAAGGCTGCGCAGAAGACCATCACCGCCACCTGCACCGGCAACGTGCGCGTCACCGAGGTGGGCACCGACTACGACACCCACCACATCGTGCTGGACTTCGGCGCCATGCCCTTCCCCGTGCTGGAGGGGCAGTCCATCGGCATCGTGCCGCCAGGCGTGGACGCGAACGGCCGCGCCCACCACCCGCGCCAGTACTCCATCGCCAGCCCGCGCAACGGTGAGCGCCCGGGCTACAACAACCTGTCGCTGACCATCAAGCGTGTGCTGGAAGACCATCAAGGCAACCCCGTGCGTGGCGTGGGCAGCAACTTCATGTGCGACTTGCAGGTGGGCGACAAGGTGGAGGTCATCGGGCCGTTCGGCGCGAGCTTCCTCATGCCCAACCACCCGCGCTCCAACATCGTGATGATCTGCACCGGCACCGGCTCCGCGCCCATGCGCGCGATGACGGAGTGGCGCCGGCGCCTGCGCAAGTCCGGCACGTTCGAGGGCGGCAAGTTGATGCTCTTCTTCGGCGCCCGCACGCCGCAGGAGCTGCCCTACTTCGGCCCGCTGCAAAGCCTGCCCAAGGACTTCATCGACACCTCCTTCGCGTTCTCGCGCCAGGAAGGCCAGCCCAAGACCTACGTGCAAGACCTGCTGCGCCAGCGCGCGGCCGATCTGGCGCCGCTGCTGGCCGACGCCAACACCTTCTTCTACGTCTGCGGTCTGAAGGCGATGGAAGAGGGCGTGGTGCTGGCCCTGCGTGACGTGGCCACGCAGGCCGGTCTGGACTGGGACACCGTGGGCGCCGCGCTCAAGCGCGAAGGCCGCCTGCACTTGGAAACCTATTGATCACTCCACGAACCCACCACCCCAGCAGGGTCCGCGTGCCCTGCACGCGGGATCGTCCATATTCTTGTTTGAGCTGAAGAACATGAGCGCCTACCAGACCTTGTCGCTGACCACCCGCGCCCCGGGCGTGGCGCAGATCACCATGTCGCGTCCGGCGGTCTTCAACGCCTTTGACGAGGCCATGATCGGCGAGCTGGACGCCGTCTTCGCGCAGGTGATTGCGGACGACAGCGTGCGCGTCATCGTGCTGGCGGGTGAAGGCCGGCATTTCAGCGCGGGGGCGGACTTGCAGTGGATGCAGCGCGCGAGTACGGCCTCGCGCGAGTGGAACCTGCAGGACGCGCGGCGTTTTGCCGGCATGCTGTGGCGCATTGCCTCCAGCCCCAAGCCGGTGGTGGCCCGCATCCAGGGCGCAGCACTCGGTGGCGGTGTGGGCCTGGCCTGCACCTGCGACGTGGCGGTGGCGGCTGACAACGCCAGCTTCTCGGTCAGCGAGGCCAAGTTCGGCATCCTGCCCGCCGTCATCGGCCCCTACGTCACCAACGCCGTGGGCAAGCGCCAGGCGCTGCGTCTGGCCTTGACCACCAGCCGCATTGGCGCAGCCGAGGCCCTGGCCATGGGCCTGGTGCACCAGGTGACGACGCTGGACGGTCTGGACGCCGCGGTGGACGCGGCCGTGAAAGACCTGCTGGCCGGGGGGCCAAATGCCCAGCGCGAGATCAAGACGCTGTTCGCCCAGCTGGAGGTGGGGCCTATCACCGAAGAGGTGCGCGAACTCACGGCCCAGACCATCAGCCGCGTGCGCGGCACCGATGAGGCGCGTGAGGGCTTCGACGCCTTTCTCTCCAAGCGCCCTGCGAACTGGATTCCGCAGTAACGGTTCCGCATTCACGATTCCGCCATCACGATTCCTCCATGACCACACTGCAACTTCAAGGCGCGCCCGTTCTCGTGGTGGGCGCCGGCATCATGGGCGCGGGCATCGCGCAGGTAGCGGCCCAGGCCGGCCACGCCGTGCAACTGTTCGACACCCGTGAGGGCGCGGCCGAGCAGGCCAAGGCCAAGCTGGCCACCACGCTGGACGGCCTGGTGGCCAAGGGCAAGCTCGCGCCCGAGGCGGCCGCGGCCACGCTGGCGCGCATCACGCCCGTGGCGGCGCTGGAGCAAGCGCGCGAGGCCGCCTTGGTGGTGGAAGCCATCGTCGAGAACCTGGAGGTCAAGCGCGGCCTGCTGCGCCAGCTGGAGGGCGTGGTTGGTGAACGCTGCGTGCTGGCGACCAACACCTCGTCCATCTCGGTCACGGCGCTGGCCAACGGCCTGCAGCACCCGCAGCGCCTGGTGGGCATGCACTTCTTCAACCCCGTGCCGCTGATGAAGCTGGTGGAAGTGGTCTCCGGCCTGCACACCGACGCGGCCGTGGCTGAGGCTATCTTCGAACTCTCCAAGGCCTGGGGCAAGGTGCCGGTGCACGCCAAGTCCACCCCCGGCTTCATCGTCAACCGCATCGCCCGGCCCTACTACGCCGAGACCCTGGCCCTGCTGCTCGAACAGGCCGCGCCACCGCAGGTGCTGGACGCGTGCCTGAAGGCAGCGGGCTTTCGCATGGGCCCGTGCGAGCTGATGGACCTGATCGGCCATGACACCAACTTCGCGGTGACGAACTCGGTCTACCAGGCCAACTTCTACGACAAGCGCTTCGTGCCCTCGCTGGTGCAGCGCGACATGGTGGAAGGCGGGCTGCTGGGCCGCAAGAGCGGCCGCGGCTTCTACCGCTACCCGGAGGGCGTGCCCGCGCTGCCCGTGGCGGTGCACGAGGCGCCGGCCACTGCCCGCACCGTCACCGTGCACGGCAGCGGCCCGGTGGCCGACTGGCTGGAAGCCGCCAGCACCCAGGCGCTGGCGCCTCAAGGCTGGGGCCCGGCCCGTGCAGCCGGCAGCGACTGGACCGGCCTGGAGATCGACGGCGCACGCTTGGCGCTGACCGACGGCCGCTGCGCCGCCGAGCTGTCTGCCGCCTGGGGCGTGGCCGAGGTGGCCGTGTTCGACCGCCCGGTGCAGTTCCCTGATGTCGCTATCGCTCCCGGCACCGCCCTGGCCTATGCCGTGGCCCCGCAAGCCAGCGCCGCTTGGCAGGCACAGGCACCGGCCTGGCTGGCCGCCCTGGGCCTGGCGCCGCTGCCCGTGGCCGATGCGCCGGGCCTGGTGGTGGCGCGCACGGTGGCCATGCTCATCAACGAGGGCGCAGATGCCGTATTGCAGGGCGTGTGCTCGCCCGAGGGCGCAGACGCCGCCATGAAGCTGGGCGTCAACTACCCAGCCGGGCCCTTCGAGTGGTTGCAGCGTTGGAGCGCTGCTGGCGTGGTGGCGGTACTGCAGGCGCTGGACGCGCACTACCGCGGCGAGCGCTACCGCGTCAGCCCCTGGCTGCGCCGGCAGGTGGTGGCGGGCGGTTGATGACGGCTGGAGGAAGGGCCCACAGGCTCACCCTAGCAAGCTGGCGAGCCTGCGGATCTTGAGGATCAGACGGAGACACCATGCGCTTTGCAGAGTTCCACGCCGGCCAGGTCATCGAGGGCGGCCCCTTCCACCTGACCGAAGACGAGGTGCTGCGCTTTGCCGCCACCTACGACCCGCAGTGGTTCCACACCAACCCCGAGGCCGCGGCGCAGGGCCCTTTCGGCGGCCTGATTGCCAGCGGCTGGCAGTCCTGCGGCATCGCTATGCGGCTGGCCGCGCTGGCAGCGCTCGACGGCTCGGAGTCCTTCGCCTCGCCCGGCATTGCGTGGATCAAGTTTCCCCACCCCGTGCGGCCGGGCGACGACCTGCGCCTGCGCGCCACCGTCATCGAGGCGCGGCGCTCTGAGCGCAAGCCCGAGCTGGGTATCCTGCGCTGGCGCTGGCAGCTGTTCAATCAGAATGACATCGAGGTGCTGGACCTGGAAGTAACCAGCATGTTCGATCTGAAGAATTCCCTGGAGACCCCATGACCCAAGCCTTCATCTGCGACGCCGTGCGCACCCCCTTTGGCCGCTACGGCGGCGCGCTGTCCTCGGTGCGCACCGATGACCTGGGCGCCGTGCCCATCCAGGCGCTGATGGCGCGCAACGCCAAGGTGGACTGGGCCGAGGTGGCCGACGTGCTCTACGGCTGCGCCAACCAGGCCGGCGAAGACAACCGCAATGTGGCCCGCATGGCTGCGCTGCTGGCCGGCCTGCCCATCGACGTGCCCGGCGCCACCATCAACCGCCTGTGCGGCTCGGGCCTGGACGCCGTGGGCAGCGCTGCGCGCGCCATCAAAGCCGGCGAGGCCGGCCTGATGATTGCCGGCGGCGTGGAAAGCATGAGCCGCGCGCCCTTCGTCATGCCCAAGGCCGACACGGCTTTCAGCCGCAGCAACGCGGTGTACGACACCACCATCGGCTGG
>CAISJH010000650.1 GCA_903885585.1 uncultured beta proteobacterium | reverse complement strand
TAGGCGATCGGCGCCCGATCGGCGTGCACTGAGGGCGCTGCACGGTTTTCCCGCCTTCGTTGAGCAGCAGCAGGCCAGAACGTGGCTGATGCGTCGCCAGGGGCAGGTGGCCCTCTACGATGCCTGGTCGTTTCTGCGGTCTGCCACTTGGTGCCTTGATGAAGAGCCCTGATGAAGGCGCACCTGCGGTCTTGGAGCACCGGCCCTTGCTGTGGCTGTTGGGGGTGGTCTCCCTCGCGCTGGTCTGGATCCTGCTGCCGTTTTTCAGTACGCTGCTGTGGAGCACGATCATCGCGCTGCTCTTTTCCCCGCTGCAACGTCGCCTGTTGTTGCGGCTCAGGCACCGGCGCACCCTCTCGGCGCTGCTCACGATCCTGATCGCCGCGGTGATCGTGGTGGTCCCGCTGACGCTCCTGAGCGTCATGCTGGTCGATGAGGCGGTGGGACTCCTGGCGCGTCTTCAGTCCATCGAGTCCCGCGCATTGCCTTACTTGCGCGGTGTGTTCGACGCGCTGCCCGGATGGGCGGTCGCGCTGCTCAAGCGCCTGGGGCTGGTGGACTTCGAGACCTTGCAGCGCCATCTGAACACCGGGCTGCAACAGGCCAGCGGCTTCATGGCCGGCAAGGCCTTGAGTCTCGGGCAAAGCACCTTTGAGTTCGCTGCCAGCCTGCTCATCACACCCTATCTGGCGTTCTTCCTGATCCGTGATGGAGACCGCATCGTGCACGCCCTGCGGCATGCAATCCCGCTCACACCCTCGCACAAGCAGGAATTGCTGCACAAGTTCAGCCATGTGATCCGGTCCACCGTCCGGGGCAACCTGGTGGTGGCTGCCCTGCAGGGGGCGCTCGGTGGGCTTGCTTTCTGGTTCTTGGGCGTGCGAGGAGCGTTGTTGTGGGCGGCGGTGATGGCGTTTCTCTCCCTGCTGCCGGCCATTGGCGCGGCGCTGGTATGGCTGCCCGTTGCACTGTGGTTCCTGGCCACAGGTGCGACCTGGCAGGGTGTGGCCCTGGCGGCCTGGGGAGTACTGGTCATCGGTCTGGTCGACAACCTGCTGCGGCCCATGCTCGTGGGCAAGGCCACCCTGATGCCCGACTACGTGGTGATGATCACGACGCTGGGGGGCATGGTGGTCTTTGGCATCAACGGTTTCGTCCTGGGTCCTGTCATCGCGGCGATGTTCTTCGCGGTGTGGCACCTGGTCCTGACTGCGCAACAAGCCGAGGCGCCCGTAGATGGCCCAGACTGAAACCGTAGGCTGGAAGACAAAAAAGCCCTCACTCGCGACCTTCTGAGCAAGTCACGAGCGAGGGCGTAGAACTGCTTTTTTAATCGGCGGCCACTGGCGCAGCCTGCGGTTGCTTGGCGTGCTCTTCAAAGGCCTTGATCTGCTTTTCGGCCTCTTCCTTGCTGACGGCGTACACCTCCTGAATCTTGGTGGCGAGCTTTTCCCGCTTGCCTCCCATCGAGTTCAGGTGTTCATCGGTCAGCTTGCTCCACTGCTTGACCATCTGCGGCTTGTAGGCCTTCCAATCTCTTTCAATCTGTTCCCATTTCATTTCAAGACTCCTTGGTTGCTGCTGGAACACGGGTCACTTCAGTGACCCCCTCTTTTCCCTCGCGCGCGCTCAGTGGTGCGGCAAGGAAAATCAGTTCTGCGATCACCGGGAAAGGCTCAAGGAGTCGCCACATGCCGGCGTGCCCGTGCAACGTTGCAGCTTGTTCATGAGGTTTCTCCTTCGGTTGATGTCAAGGAGAAATTTGCGCGTAATGCCGTGTGACGACCGTGCGGCACTGAACACAGCACTGGCTCGCGCTTGACGCGCCTCAACCCAGCGACTGACTGGGGTCCTACAACGGAGGTTGGCAGGCCACTCGGGCGGTGCCAGCCGAGCCATGACCCTTGCAACCGATCCCCTTGCCAACCAACTGCTGGCGGCACTTGACGCCGCCAACTGGCAGCGCTGGAAACCTCACTTGGAGCCTGTGTACTTGAAACGGGGGGAGGTCCTGTACGCGGCGGGCCAGCCCCAGTTCCACGCGTACTTTCCTACCAGCGCCATCGTCTCCTTGCTCCAAGTGACCGAAGCAGGCGGGTCCACTGGATTCGCCATCGCCGGTCACGAAGGTGTCGTCGGCATCTCACTCCTCCTTGGATCGGACATCACGACCAGCGGCGGCTCGGTGTTGATCGCAGGTCAGGGCTATCGGATGCCTGCCCTGGCTCTCCAAGAAGAGTTCAACCGTTTCGAGTCGGTGCGGCAGTTGTTGCTGCGCTACATCCAGGCGCTGATCACGCAGGTCGCGCAGACAGCCGTCTGCTCCCGGCATCACACCGCCGAACAGCAGGTGTGCGCTTGGCTGCTGCACTGCCTGGACCGATTGGCAAGCCATGAGGTCTTGCTGACGCATGACGTGCTGGCCAACTTGCTGGGTGTGCGCCGCGAGAGCGTGACGCTGATCGTCGGCCACCTGCGGGCCGCTGGGCTGATCCGCTGCAGCAGGGGATCCATGGAGGTGCTCGACCGCGCCGGTCTTGAGCATCGCGCTTGCGAGTGCCACGCCTTGGTCAGCAAGGAGTACGCCCGTCTGCTGTCCAGGCCCAGCCTAAGCGTGCCCGGCTGCCTGCACGATGTGACGTATGTCACCGACAGGGGTACCGAAGCTGATCGGGGTT
This sequence comes from uncultured beta proteobacterium, assembly GCA_903885585.1. Lineage (GTDB taxonomy): Bacteria > Pseudomonadota > Gammaproteobacteria > Burkholderiales > Burkholderiaceae_C > Rubrivivax. The sequence continues at coordinate 3,750 of CAISJH010000650.1, read as the reverse complement.
CGTAAGTGGTCAGTCCTCAGGTTGATCGCACTCATCAGGGCCGCATCGTCCCCACCGCATGCTCAAGGCGCGAGTCTTCGTTGCGGTATCGACGTGCGCTGCGACTATCCGGTAATCGCAAGTGGTGGACTGTCGATCAATCAATGAGTGCAAAGGAGCACGACATGAGTTTGGGAACCATTCTGCTGATCCTCCTGGTCCTGGCCTTGGTGGGTGTCATCCCCACGTGGCCTCACAGCAGAGGTTGGGGGTATGGCCCCAGCGGCGTCGTGGGTGTCATCTTGGTGGTGCTCCTCGTGCTGGTGTTGATGGGAAGGCTGTAGCAAGGAGCAGCAAGTCAAGGGCTTGAAGCAGCAGGCCGAGGGCAAGGTCCTCAAAAGAGGGCGGGGCCTGAGTGAAGGCCGCCGTGGATCATTGCTGGGCCCGCCGTAGCGGCAGATGCCGCAGAGCTCCATCAGCTTGCGGCACCGCCAGTTCAGCACTTGGCCTCGTACAGCGTAGTCTGTACGCAATGGCCTCCAGTCACCGGCCCGTACAACGAACGAACGCTGAAAGAGTCATCGGCTTGGACCATCCAGTGGACCGATGGCTTGATCGGCGCTGTCGGACGGTTCTTGTTCGATAGATCGACGGCACCTTGTCAACCTCACAGGAGATTCACCATGAACATGCGCACCCTTCTCGCCACGACCGTCACAGCACTGGCATTGATCACCATGACAGGCTGCGCTGTCACGCGCGGTCAGGAGACCGTTGGCGCCTATGTCGACGATTCGACGATCACGGCGCGGATCAAGGCCCGCTTTGTCGAAAACCAGCAGGTGGACGCTTCATCGATCAGCGTCGAGACGCTGAATGGCACGGTGATGTTGTCCGGGTTTGCGAAGAACGTCACGGAAAGGACGACGGCCGAAGGCATCGCACGTGATGTCAGCGGCGTGAAGGCCGTGAAGAACGAGATCGCCGTGCGTCCCTGATCGCATCAGCCGGGCCGACAGGGCCGGTTGGAGGAGGACTGGAGGGAGCGTGCCGCACGCGCGACAATCGACCTTATGGCACGTACCCACTTCGGTTTCCAGACGGTCGACGAGGCTGAGAAAGCCGCGCGCGTGCGCGGCGTGTTCGACTCCGTGGCCAAGCGCTACGACTTGATGAACGACCTCATGTCGGCGGGGTTGCACCGGGCCTGGAAGGCCTACACAGTGGCGGTGGCTGACGTGCGCGAAGGCCAGAAGGTGCTGGACATCGCAGCCGGCACGGGCGACCTCACGCGGGCCTTTGCCCGTCGCGCGGGTGAGCGTGGCGTGGTGGTGCACACCGATATCAACGAGGCGATGCTGCGCGAGGGCCGCGACCGGCTGGTGGACGAAGGCCTGGTGCTGCCCTCCACGGCCTGCGACGCCGAGCACCTGCCCTTCCGCGACCAGACCTTCGACCTCGTCAGCGTTTCCTTCGGCTTGCGTAACATGACGCACAAGGAGGCCGCGCTCAAGGAGATGTGCCGGGTGCTGCGCCCTGGCGGCCGGTTGCTGGTGCTTGAATTCAGCAAGGTGGCGCCGGCCCTGCAGGGGGCCTACGACTGGTACTCCTTCAAGGTGCTGCCCCGCATAGGTCAGTGGGTGGCCGGCGACGCCGAGAGCTACCGCTACCTGGCCGAGTCCATCCGCATGCACCCTGACCAGGCCACGCTCAAGGCCATGATGAAGGACGCCGGCTTCGGCCATGTGGACGTGCACAACCTGACCGGCGGTCTGGTGGCGCTGCACGTGGGCATCCGCTGCTGAGTTCTCCTCGTTCTCTACTTCGTATGCATTGAGGCGCTGCGTATTCGCAGCTTGCCATCAGGCTGCTCATGGCGCAATGCAGGGTCTGATCGAAAGGCCCTTTCCCTCCATGCAGCATGGTGCGCTTGCGGTCGCTGGTGGTACCAGCCGGGTTGCAAGACCGGCTGCTGTCTGCGGCGCTGAAACCCTGACGTTGTCTCTCGTGCCATGCCCGGCTCCCAGCCTGCTGCGCCCGCAGTGGCTGGCGTTGCAGGCGCAAGCCGAGCCGGGCTTCTTCACCAGCTGGACCTGGGTGGCGTGCTGGTTGCAGCACCTCGGGGCCGGCAGGCAGCCCCATCTGTTGCGGGTTCACCAAGGCCAAGATCTGGTGGGCCTGGGTGTGGTGGTGCGCCAGGCCACGCGTCGGTTGCGCTGCTGGCCTTCACAGGCTCTGCACTTGCATGGCACGGGTGAGCGCGCCCTGGACGACATCACCGTCGAGCACAACGGCCTGCTGTGCAGGCGCGGCCTGGCGGGTGACGTGCAGGCTGCCGTGGCCGCGCAACTGTGGACCTTGATGCCCCACGTGGACCAGTTTCACCTGCCGGGAGTCTGCGCCGGCTTGGAGGTGTGGCGCGCGGTGACCGACCGTGTGCGTCTGGTCACCGAGCGCACCGAGCCCGCCTACCGCGTGGATCTGGCGCCGGTGCGGCAGGCGGGCACGGCGTACCTGCAGACCCTGGGGGCGCAGACGCGCAGCACGGTGCGGCGCAGTCTCAGGCTGTACGAGGAGCGGGGTCGCTTGAGCCTGGTGGCGGCTGCCACGGTGGAGGAGGGGCTGGCGTTCCTGGATCGTCTGAAGCACTTTCATCAGCGGGCTTGGGAGGCCCGGGGCCGGCCTGGGGCCTTCGCCAACCCGCTCTTCGAGGGGTTCCACCGTCGGCTGGTACGCATGGGCCTGCCTCAGGGGCAGGTCCAGCTGCTGCGGCTGACAGCCGGTTCGGATGAGGTGGGCTACCTCTACAACTTCGTGCATGGCGGGCAGGTGCTGGCCTACCAGAGCGGCTTTCACTTCGCGCTGACGGACCGCAACCACCACCCCGGGCTCGTCACCCATGCGCTGGCGGTACAGCAGGCGCTGGAGCAGGGACTGGACGGCTACGACCTGCTGGCAGGTGAGGCTCGCTACAAGCAGCAGCTGGCCAGTGAGGTGTACGCCATGAGCAGCCTGACCTTGCACCGGTCCAGCCTGGGCCTTCGGCTGGAGCAGGCCTGGCGGGCGCTGAGAGGCTCACTCGCCCGAACACTTCACAGGAACTGAGTTTGCGCACTACCGCCTGCGTGTCCGCATGGCGCAATGCAAGGCTTCTTCCCGGGAGAGTTCCTGACGTGCCGACAACCCTGAATCTGCGTCCATTCCTGCGATCCGTCGCGATCTGTGTTTCAGTGGCTTGGGCAGGTGTCGCCTGGACGGCGGACGCTGTGCCTGCCGCACCCACCGCACCCTTGAAAGGGGCGGTGCTTGTTGCGGCTGTACCCGGCCAGGCCCAGCCTTTGGGCACGGGGCGGCCGGAGGGGGCGGAGCCCCCGGAGTACCGCTTGGCGGCTGGTGACGTGGTCCGCATCGTGGTCTACCAGAACCCGGACCTGTCGCTGGAGGCGCGCCTCAGCGAGGCTGGTGCACTGAACTTCCCGCTGTTGGGGTCATTGCGCCTGGGGGGGCTGACGGTCGCCGCTGCGGAGCAGGTGATCGCAAGAGGCCTGCGCGAGGGCCAGTTCGTGCGCCAACCGCAGGTGAACGTGTCGGTGATGCAGGTGCGTGGTCATCAGGCCAGTGTGCTCGGCTTGGTGAACCGGCCTGGGCGCTTCGCGCTCGAGTCGGCCGGCCTGCGACTGAGCGATCTGCTGGCGATGGCCGGTGGGGCCTCGGCGGGCGCCTCGGACACGGCCGTGGTCGTGGGGATACGACAAGGGCGGCCCTGGCGCC
>CAISJH010000649.1 GCA_903885585.1 uncultured beta proteobacterium | reverse complement strand
CGGCCAGGTCATGGCGGTGGCCTTCATCCAGAACGCCCAGAACCTCTTCTACCGCAAGGACCTCTTCGACAAGCACGGCATCAAGGTGCCCACCACCTATGCCGAGATGCTGCAGGCGGCGGCCACGCTCAAGGCGAAGGAACCCGGGCTGGAGCACCCGATCGCACAGACCTTTGCCAAGGGCTGGGACAGCGCCACCGAGTTCGCCAATCTGCTGGCGGGGTTTGGCGGCCGGTTCTTCAAGCCAGGCAGCGCACAGCCCGCCTTCAATGACGAAGCCGGTGTGAAGGCCATCGAGTTGATGCGCCAGATGACGCGCTTCATGACCCCCAACTTCCTGGCGTCCAACTCTGACGACGTCATGAACCAGTTTCAGCAGGGTCGGGCCGCCATGGGCGTGCTGTGGGCCAGCCGCGCCGCCCGCATGGACGACCCGGCAGCCTCCAAGGTGGTGGGCAAGATGGCCTTCGCGGCTGCGCCGTCTGCCGTGACTGGCGGCAAGACGGCATCTCACCTGTGGTGGGACGGGGTGGTGATGCCGCGCAATGCCAGCGGAGACCGCGATCTGGCCTTTCAGTTGCTGATGGAGGGATTGGACGAAGAGGCTGTGAAGTCTGGCAACGACACCGCCATCTGGATCCGCTCGGTGTACAAGCCCACACGCTTCGGTACCGGTGTGGCTGCGGCTGCCAAGGCGGGCGCGCCCATCTGGCCCTCGGAGCCGTTTTTCAGCCTGGCCCATGCCGAGATTGGCAAGGTGTTGCCCGAGGCCTTGACCGGCGCGCTCAGCCCGAAAGCTGCGTTGGACGCTGCGGCCCAGGCTTACCTGAAGATCGCAGCGGAAAAGGGCTTTGTGAAGTGAGCCCGCTTCAGCACGGACGAGCACAGAACAGCGCATGAAGACGCGCAGCTTCCTGAGCTTTGTGGCGCCTTCGGTCGGGCTGATGCTCGCGCTGATGGCCCTGCCTCTGGCCATGACTTTCTACCTCTCTACGCGCCACTGCGCCCCTGAGATGGAAATGGTCACGGTCCGGCAGAGCGGACCCTTCGGCGTTCAGGAGACCGTCACGCAACAGGTGCGGCGCGGCCCGGACGGGCAGCCGGTTCAAAGTTGCAGGTTTGCCGGGCTGGAGTACTACCGCAAGGTTCTCGGGCTCGACGGTGGCGACCCGACCGAAAGCCGCAGCGGGGCTGAGGGCTCGCCGGCTCATGCAGCGGGTAGCGCCGAAGGCGTCAGTGCGGGTCCCGTCGTGGCGGCTGGTACGCAGACCGCGGTAGCCAACGAGTTTTGGAGTGCCTTGCGCTTCACCCTGGTGTACATCGCGGTCACCACGCCACTGGTGCTGGGACTGGGATTTGCCCTTGCGCTGGGAGCCAGCGCACTTACGCAGCGGCTGAAAGCGGTGTTCATCACTGCATCCCTGCTGCCCTTCATCATCACCCCCGTGGTAGGGGCGCTGTCCATCAAGTGGCTCTTCCGCGACGACGGCCTGGTGTCCGTGTTGCTAGGCCAGTTCGGGATGGAGGTTCACTGGATGGCACAGGCCTGGTCGGCCCAATTGCTGGTGATCCTCTACGGGGTGTGGCACGTGGTGCCGTTCGCGTTCATCGTCCTGTACGCGGGCTTGCAGTCGGTGCCACAAGACGCGCTGGAAGCCGCCACGATCGACGGCGCCTCGCGCTGGCAGAAGCTGCGCTATGTGACGGTGCCGCATCTGATGCCCTTGATCGTCTTCGTCACGCTGATCCACGTGATGGACGCGTACCGGGTGTTCGAGCCCGTGCTGGTGCTCACTCAGGGCGCCTTTACCACCAGCGTGCAGTACCTCACGTACCACGTGCTGCTGGTCGAGAACAACCCGTACAAGGCCAGCGCAGCGGCCGTTCTGACGATCGTCGGCATTGGCGTGCTGTTGGTGCCCCTGCTAAGGCGCACCTGGCGCGAACAGCGAGGCCAAGTCTGATGACGCAACGCTCTTCTCGACTGGGCTCCGTGGTGCTGCACGGTGCCCTGGCGCTGTGGCTGGTGCTGGCCTCCACGCCCATTCTGTGGACCGCGGTGATCTCCTTTCGCCAGTACGTAGACGCGTTCTCATCACCCGTGAAGTGGCTCGCGCCGTTCACGCTGGAAAACTACACGCGCCTGTGGATTGACCAGGCCTTCTACGTGAATTTCTTCAACACCGCGCTGGTCACTGCAGGCACGGTGACGATCTCCCTCACGGTGGGTTGCTTGGCCGGCTATGCACTCGCACGTTATCGGGGCTCGCTCGGCTTCTGGTTGCTTCTGGTGGCCTTGGTGTTCCGGGCGCTGCCGCACTCCACGCTGCTGCCTTCGTTCTTCACGCTCTTCAATGCCCTGGGCATCAACAACCATCTGGTGACCCTGATCTTCGTGCTGGTGGCCATCAACCAGCCCTTCACGATCTGGATGCTGCGCTCGTTCTTCGTCAACATTCCGCAGGAGCTGGACGAGGCGGCCATGGTGGACGGATGCACGCGGGCACAGGCCTTCCGCCGCGTGATCGTGCCGGTGATGTGGCCCGGCATCGTGACCACGGGTTTGTTCAGCTTCCTTCTCGCCTACAACGACTTCCTGCTGAGCTCGGCACTGACCAACGCCGGCAACATGACCATGCCCGCCGCCATTGCCAGCGCCATTGGCGCCGAGAGTGAGGCACTGTTGATGCAGGGTGTGGCTGGCGCGGTGAGCATCACGCTGCCTCTGGTGGTGCTGGTGGTGTTCTTCCAGCGGCAGATCGTGGCCGGCCTCACACAGGGCGCTGTCAAGGGTTGAAGTCAAGGTTTCATTTGGTCGGCGACTGCCGCTAGGTGGTGACCGGCCCTTCTTGGAGTCCAAACTCTATGCATCTTCCAGCCTTTGACGAGGCCCTCAATCAAGCGAACAAGCAATCTATCTGGCGATGGTGGCAGCAACTGGACAGCGCAGACCTTCAGGTCGCAGCGCTGGCGACGCGCGACCTGCTAGCAGATTCGGTGGCGTTTCACGGCCACGATCCGGTGAACAGGCTGGACGGGGTAGACGCCTTCCTAGAAGGGTTCTGGGCACCGCTTCGCCACTCGTTTCCCGACCTGCAACGCCAGACCCACATCTTCATGGGGGGCGCCTCCAACGGCCGGCGTGACGGCAACGCAGCCCTGGACGGCCGCCATTGGGTCAGTGGCACCGGGCTGATGAACGGCACGTTCAGCCAAGACTACCTGGGCATCCCCGCCCACGGTCGCCGAGTCAGTTTGCGATGGGGCGAGTTCTGCCGCGTGGAAGACGGAAAAGTGGCGGAGATCTACTTCCAGCTGGACCTGATCGACTTTCTGGAGCAGATCGGTCTGCAGGTGTTGCCCGAGTCCCGAGGGGTTGAGGGCCTGTGGCCCGCGCCGCGGGCGGCAGACGGCGTGCTGCTAGCGGCGCAGGACGCCGCAGAGTCAGGCTACAGCCTGGACCACATCTGGCGCTTCATCTACCAGGGCTTGAACCATTACGACCAGGCCGATCTCAAGAGCATGGGCATGGCCGATTGGTTTCACCGCAAGGTGCACTGGTACGGGCCTGGCGGCATAGGCGCCTGCCTGAGCTTCAAGGACTTTGAGGATCTGCACCAGCGGCACTGGCTGGTGGCCTTCCCGGACCGCTCGGTGCAAGACCTCAACGCCCTGATCGCTGAAGGCTCCTACAGCGGCGGGCCGGGCTGGGCGGGGGTGTTGGCCACGCACGCCGGGCCGTATCTGGACTGCCCAGCCACCGGGCGGCCCATTGCCGTCAATGGCCTGGACTGGTGGAAGCGTGAGGGCGAGGTCTACACAGAGAACTGGGTCTTCGTCGACATGATCCATCTGTTCCGCCAATTCGGTGTGGACCTGCTGGCTCGGGCCCGCGCGCAGCACGCCCAAAGGCTTACGAAGGACCTGCCATGAACCTATCGATGAGCCCATCTCACAGTGGCGCTGACCCCGAAGTTGCGGCACGGCTCCTCGCCGCCTGCAAGGCCGATGTCTGGCGCCTGCTGCAAGGGCTGCCGGGTTCGGCCATGGGCCAGTCCCTGCGTGAACAGGTGGCACCTGACGCCACCTGGCATGTCTCCCATCCGCTGAACGAGCTGCAGGGCCCGCAGGCCGTAGTCGAGCAGTTCTATGGTCCCTTGCAGGCCGCCTTTCCCGATCTGGAGCGGCGCATCGACGTGTTCTTCGGCGGCCACTGGACCAGCCCGCCTGAAGGGGAGATCGGGTACTCCCCCCCGCATGCGCGTGCAGAGGGCTGGTGGGCCACCGCCACGGGCCATTACATCGGCACCTTCAAGCAGCCGTGGCTCGGCATTCCTGCCACAGGCGAGCCCGCCGTGCTGCGCTTTGGCGAGTTCTACCGCTGGCAGCCGCGGCCCGATGGACAGGGTGGGCAGATCGTTGAGGCCCGGGTGCTGCTGGACATCCTCGATCTGGCGCGTCAGGCGGGCCGGCCGCTGCTGCCGCCCAGCAGCGGCCTGGACCTGCTCGTGCCAGGGCCTGCACCGCATGACGGCCTCCTGCTGGGCCAAACCGACCCCGCTGTGGGTCTTGAGAGCATGCGCCGGACGCTCGCCATGATCAAGGGCTTGTTCGACTTTGACGGCGTCAATCTCGACACCATGGGCATGGAGCGCTTCTGGCACCCCCACATGATGTGGTACGGGCCCTGCGGCATTGGCACCACACGCGGTGTGCGGGGCTTTCAGCGTCACCACCAGCAGCCCTTCCTGCATGCCTTTCCCGACCGCAAGGGCATGGGTCACCGAGCGCGTTTTTCCGAAGGTCCGTTCGTGGCTTCCACCGGGTGGCCCAGCGTCGGCGCCACCCACGCGGGCGACTACCTGGGCGTGCCGGCCACGGGGCGGCGCATTGGCATGCGCGTGGCCGATTGGTGGCGCTGTGACGGCACCTGGCTGACGGAGAACTGGGTGCTGATCGACCTGCCGCACCTGATGCTGCAGATGGACGTGGACCTGCTCGCTGCGCTCAAGGACTGAGCGCCGGGAGCGGCCACGTCGAGAGGCTGCGTGCGGCAGCCCGAGGGTTCAGGCCCAGTACTGTCGGCTGGCGAGGGCGGCGCCGTCGGCCATCGCCTCGAGCTTGGCGTACACGATGTCGGCGTCTACCACGCCGAAGCCGGCGAAGGTGCCAAAGCCGCAATCCGTGCCCGCCATCACGCGCTCTCGCCCCACGATGTCGGCAAAGCGGCCGATGCGCTGGGCCACCAGCTTCGGGTGTTCGATGAAGTTGGTGGTGGAGTCCAGCACGCCCGGCACCAGGATCTTGTCATCCGGAATCTGCGCGCGCAGGTCACGGATGGTCTCCCACTCGTGGGCATGGCGCGGGTTGGACGTCTCGAACAGCAAGGCCTGCGGCTTGGCCTTCATCACCACCGGCAGGATGGTGGCCAGCGGCACGTCCTTGTGGTGAGGGCCCTCGTAGTTGCCCCAGCACACATGCATGCGCACACGGTCGGCCGGCACGGCAGCCAAGGCGTAGTTCATAGCCTCGACGTGTTTCTCGATGCGCTTGAGGTACAGGGGCTCCTCGAGGTCGCGGTACATCATGTGCCGGCCCAGGCCAAGGTCCGGTGAGTCGATCTGCAGCAGCAGACCCGCGTCGATGATGGCGTGGTACTCGTGGCGCAGGGCGTGCGCCAGGGCTTCCAGGTAGGCGTCGTCGTCGGCGTAGTGCTGATTGGGCTGGAACAAGGCCACCACGCCGGGGGATGCCGCATTCATGAAGGCACCGGTGGCACCGTGCTTCTGCGCTGCCGCCTTCAGGTGGGCAATGTCCTGCTGCAAGGGCTCCAGCGTCTTGACGGCGATCGGCCCGACGCAGCAGGGGCGGCGGTAGGTGGGCGTGCCACCGCCGCTGGCCAGCCGCTTCATGAAGCCCGGGAAGTCCAGCAAGTCCGCCGGCGTGCGCCGGGGGCTGTCACCGTCAAAGCCGGTGAACCGGTCCTTGATGTAGGTGGCGTACGAGATCTTGCTCATCTCGCCGTCACTCACCAAGTCGATGCCGGCCTCCACCTGCAGGCGCACCACCTCGTCCACGGCCTGCGCCATGATCTTGGCAAAGATGGGCTCGTCCACAGGCTCGCCCTTCTCGCGGGCAAAGATCTGCTCGACAACAGGTTGCGAGCGGGGAAGCGAGCCCACATGCGTGGTGAGAAACCGCCGTGGTGGAGACATGGTCATGGCGCCGAGATGCCCTGATGAACTCAGAAGTTGCTGTAGGCCAACTTCAGACCCATCATGCGCGGAGGCGCGGCGCTGATTTGCAGAGCACCACCGCCACCCCACACAAAGCGGTTCAGCGTTTGCTTGTCGGTGAAGTTGTCCACATACGCCTGCAGCGCCAAGGTGTCGTTGATGCGCCAGTTCAGCTTGAAGTCGCCCTTGACATAGGCGCCCTGCTTCTCGATCTCGGCATTGGTGGGCTGACCGTAGAAGCCGCTGTTGAAGGTGGCCACCAGCATCGGGGTCAGGCGTCCGCCACCGGGCAGGTTGAAGTCGTAGCGTACGAAGACCGACCCCTGCGAGCGCGCGGCATACGGGATGCGCTTGCCCGTGAGGTCACAGCCGTAGGCGGCCGCCGGCTGGCCTGCGCCGCCAGTGCCGGGTACCACTCCACAGTTATAGCCCGGTGCGAAGACGCGCTTCTGGCCTGCAGGGGCGATGACGATGCCGTTGGCATCGGTCTGCGGGCTGGTGGACGTGGGGTCGGCCACCAGGATGGAGGTGCCATAGGGGAGCGCCACATCAGGGAAGCTCGTGTACTTGGCATCCAGCAACGAAAGCGTACCTCCCACGGTCAGCGCCTTGCTGGCGCGCCACTCCATCTCGGCTTCCAGACCTGTGGCCTTGGCCTTGGCCGCATTGAAGATGGTGGACACCGTCGTGGCACCCACCGGCACCTGACGCTGCTCCTGCAGGTTGGTGTAGTCGTTGCTGAAGGCGGCCAGGTTCAACTGCAGGCGGTTGCCCATGAAGCGGTTCTTGGACCCGATCTCGATGGCGGTGACCTCCTCGGGCTTGAAGGTCCTGAGGGTCTCCACCAGTTGGAAGCCGTTGAAGCCGCCAGAGCGGAAGCCGTTGGCCACAGAGGCGTACAGCATCTGGTTGGGGTTCAGGCGGTAGTCCACCGCCGCCTTGCCCGTGGTCTTGTTGAACTTGGCCGGAGAGTACGTATAGCCGTACAGAAGATTGGTGCCAGGCTCGCAATACGCGCCTGGGATGCCGTTGCTGCCAGTGCAGTTGGTGGTGCCGATGGTCCCGAATGCGGTCTGTGCCGGTCCGGCCATGTCAATGTTGATCAGCGTGCCATCAGGTGCGCCCGCCGCATTCTTCGGCAGGATGGAGTTCGCGCTCGCAGAGCTCCAGATCTTGGTGTCCTTGGTGGAGCGTGCCCCAGCGGTCAAGGTCAGCGCATCACTCATCTTCAGGCTGAATTGGCCGTACAGGGCGTCGGAGTCGGTGGTGGGTTGATCCCAGCCGGCAAAGCCGGCACCGTTCTGCGCCAGGCTAAGCGGTGCGGCAATGGCTGATGACCGGATGGTGCGCGGCAGTTGCTGGTTGATGAACGCGCTCTTAAGTTTGTCGCGGAAGAAGTAGACACCTGCCACATAGCTCAAGGGGCCCGCGCCCTCGGAGAGGATCTGGAACTCCTGGGTCAGCGTGCGCGCGCCCGTCCTCTGGTAGTCCAGCGCGATGGTGGAAGCCGAGAAGTCCGAGTCCGAGGTGCGGGTGGCCATGAAGTCGGCATGGCCGGTGATCGACTTCAGCGTGAAGCCCGACAGGCGCCAGGTCATGTCCAGGCTGATGTTACGGTCCGACAGGTCCAGGTAGGTGCGGTAGTCCTGATCCACGATCCAGGCGTTGCCGGGTGCGGCCAAGGGAATGCCGAGGTCCACCCCGCTCCCGATGGCGTTGGCGCCTGTGCCAGCACCTGCGCCCACCGTACGGGTGCAGTCGTTCACGCCGTCACGGTTGCCCGGACGCACGTTCATGACCACGGGCGTGGCGTTGAAGAGCTGCTGGCAGGAGGGGGTGTGAAACGTGCTGCCGGCCTGCTTGTAGCCGAAGGCCGACCCACCGTTGCCGCCCTGTTCCGTCATGTCGGCACGCAGCACTGCCTCGAAGGTGTTGGAGGGCTTGAACTTCACCGACGCGCGAAAGTACCGGAGATCCTGGTCGAACAGTCCGGCTGCCGGGTTGAAGGTGTTCTTGACCCAAGGATCAGACTTGTCAGACACCGCCGCAAAGCGCACGGCCAGCGTGTCGCCCAGCGGTACGTTCAGCACGCCGTCCAGCCGTACCTTGCCGAAGCTGCCGATGCCCACGCTCGCGGCCATCTCCCGGCTCTTGAGTTCGGGGGCATTGGTGGTGACGGCCACCGTGCCGCCAAAGGTGTTGCGCCCGAACAGGGTGCCCTGCGGCCCGCGCAGCACCTCCACACGGCCCACGTCGACAAAGCCCAACAGGGCCTGCTGAGCCCGAGACTTGTAGATGCCGTCCACAAAGTAGCCGATGGTCGTGTCCGCATTCGTGGCCACGTTCTCGGTCCGCACGCCACGCATGGCCGGACGTGCGTCGGCTCCAGAGCGGCCAAAGGTGAAGCCCGGGGTGACCGTGTCCATCTGCGACAGGTCGGTGATGTTGCGCTCGTTCAGCGTCTCGCCGGTCACGGCCGTGACGGACACGCTGACCTTCTGCTGGTCTTCAGCCCGGCGGTTGGCCGTGACCGTCACGCTCTGGATCTCACCGCTGTCAGCAGACTTGGCCGCAGGGGCTGTCTGAGCGAGTGCGGTACCCGTGGGGTAGACCGCCCAAGCTCCCAGGGCGAGGGCAATCTGGGTGGCCAGGTGAGCGCGCTGAAGGTGTTTCATGGAGGGATCCTCAGAATGGACTTTGAAGCAGGAGAACAGGTCGATGGCGAAGCCGCAGGGGCCCGCGACGATGGATGTGGCTCAGTTTGCAGACCGGAAGTCCTGAATGCAAGCGTATGCAACAAATATGCAAAGGAAGTCTCGAAAACCCTGATGAACAGGTCTCTTCAAAGAGTTATTTGTGTACCAAATTCGCGACAGATCAACTTCGGAAAGAGGTAGTCGCAGTTGTGGTTGCGTATGCATGACCGGTGAAATGGAGCGTGCATGCGCAGGTCAGTAGCTGACAGGGCCGGCACCTTCACCGCGAGCAGCACGTTGAAGCGCCTGTGTGAACAGGGACGTGGTGACATGGGCAAAGTACCGCGCACCCCAGCCGGCGTAGCGCGATTCCTCTTCTGTCGTCAGGCCCAGCACCCCGGGGCACTTGCCCGCCGCGTGGGTGGCACGGATGGCCTGCTCCATGGCCCGTTGCACCGGCGCGTCTGTCCAGCGGTTTTCATGGCCCATGGTGTGGGCCAGGTCATTGGGACCGACGAACACCACGTCGACGCCTGGCACCGCTGCGATGGCCGCGGCGTTGGCCACGCCCAGCGGTGTCTCGATCATCACCACCAGCACCAGGGCTTCGTTGCTGCGCCGCGTGTGCGCGGGCCCACCGAAGGCGCCGTAGCCGGCTGCTCGGCCAGAAAACGCGCTGCCTCGCGTGCCTCCGCCGCCTCCAGGCAGCGGGTAGCGCAAGCGTCGGGCCAATCGCTCGGCTTGCTCAGGCGTCTCCACCATGGGCACCTGCACACCGCTGGCGCCCATGTCCAACGCGCGGGCGATGTCTTGCTCGAAGCAGCGCACGATGGGCGCAATGCCGCTGGCACGTGCCGCGCGCAGCATGTGCTCGGTCGTCTCCAGATCGGCACTACCATGCTCGTTGTCCAGCACGATGAAGTCAAAGCCGGCGTAGGCGCACATCTCGACCACGGCCGGCGAAGGCAGGCTGTTGAAGATGCCGCGCAGTCGCCGGCCGCTTGCCAGCATGCCAGGCAGTCGGGTGTCGATGGGGTGGTTCGCGGGGGCTGCAGCGGTCATGGTGGAGGCAAGTGCAGTGGTGGTGGACGTCGTCTGAAGGCCAGTGGAATCAGTTGACCGTGACTTGATTCACGCGCACCAGCTCGGCAAACCTGCGCGTCTCGGCCTGGATGAATCCGCGAAAAGCCACTGGCGTCATGGTGCGCGCGCTGAAGCCCTGCTCTGTGAGACGGGGCTTGACCTCGGCCGCCGTCATGACGGCCTCCACCTCCTTGTGCAGCCAGTTCTGCAACGGTTCAGGCAAGCCTGACGGTGCCAGCAGGCCAAGCCAGGTGGCGGCCTCGAAGTTCGCCAGACCGGACTCCGCCAAGGTGGGCACTTCAGGCGCCAGCTCGGAGCGCGTGGGGGACGTCACCGCCAGGGCTCGCGCCTTGCCGGTCTTGGCAAAGGCCAGCGCCGTGGCCATGTTGTCAAACTGCATGTCGATCTGCTGACCCGCCAGATCGGCCAGAGACTGACTGCTGCCCTTGTAGGGCACGTGCACCGCTTTGCCGCCTATGCGGTTCAGCATCATCAACATCGTCAGGTGCTGAGAGGTTCCGTTGCCGCTGGTGCCGTAAGACAAACCGTCGGGCCGCGCCTTGATGAGCGCGGCGAGTTCCTTCACGTCCTTGGCGCCGGACTTCTGGCTCGCCAGCAGCACCAAGGGCGTGCTGGCCAGCAGGGTCAAGGGCGTGAAGTCTTTCTCGACGTCGTAGCCCAGGCGCGGCAACAGCACCGAGTTGACTGCCAGCCCCGTTTGCGTGCCCAACAGCAGCGTCAGTCCGTCGGGCCTGGCTCGGGCTACGAACTCGGTCCCGATACCCCCGCCAGCTCCCGCCTTGTTCTCGACCGTCACGGTCGCGCCCCAGCGCTTGGTGAGCGCCTCAGCCAGGAGTCTGCCGATGATGTCCGTGGCGCCACCTGGCGCAAAGGGCACCACGATGGTGACACGCCCATTACCGGGGTAGCCCCCGGGGGCGGCGGCGCCCGCCATTTGTGCTGCTGCGGGGCTGCTGGCTCCGGCCAAGGCGGCGGCCCAGGCGATGCAGCCGGCTCCCAGGCCTCCCAGTACCACCCGTCTGTCTCGGTTCATCTTTGGGTCAGTGTGTGTAGTCATCGTTGCGCTCGGTCGACAAACCTCTTCTCCGCCACGTAGCCATTGGCATCGACAGCCCAGCCCGCTTGTGCGGCGGCACGGGTGCAGACGCTGGGGTCCCACTCGATGCGCTTGCGGTGGTCGCCTGCCGTCATCAGCACCCCGAGTGCCGGCGTGGCCCCTGGGTTGCGCAAGGTTCTCCAGCATCGGTCTGGCAGCGAAAAGGTGTCCCAGGCCTTGGCCTGGCCTTGCGCCCGATGCGTGATGGGTCCGGCCGTGGTGTCTACCGTCACGTCCACCGCCCCTTCCTTGACGATCAGGACCTGCTTCTCTTGCAGACGGTGGCGCGAGATCTGCCCGCCAGGCGGGATGCGCACCCATTCGATGGAAAGCCCATGCGGGTTCTGGACCGGTGCCAATTGGTCGCGGTCCTGCGAGACACCCAGCCCAATGGCGGGTGCCAACTCGGCGCCGCATCCTGGGAGCGAGGCGTCCAGCAAAGCCCTGCTCGACCACCCCAAGTCCGCAAAGCGCACGATGCGGCGAGCCATTTCTGAGGGAGGCCAGTGTTTCAGCTGGGCGATCTCTTCCGCGGTCATGGGCTGGACGGGGCGCTCGTCGGGCTCCATGCGGTCACCACGGCGCGAGTCCACGATCCGATAGCCTTCGGTCAATTGCACACCTTGCGCCGCCGCCGCCTGGAGGGTGCTCGGGCCCCACAGGATGCCCCCGGTGTTGTCGCCACCCAGGGCGGTGAACATGAAGCCATCATCCACGCCGATGTTGGTGAAGCCGCGGTAGATCCACGTCGGCACGGATACCAGGTCGCCTTCACCGATGGGCGCCGACTGCACCTGCGGATTGAAGCCCCATTCAATGCGCCAGTCCCCCCGTGTGCAGATGAAGACCTCGCAGGTGAAGTGCATGTGCGCCGGGTTGGTCTTGCCGTGCGGCATGGACACCCCGCCCACCTGGAAGCCATGCGGCTCCCGCAGGCTCACCGGCTGGTTCGGGTTCTGCGATACGCCAGGGCCGATCAGCGCGTAGTTGTACTTCGGCGTCGAGGCCGGAATGCAGTAGTCGATGAAGGCTTCGGTCGAGTACTTCAAGCCCGCAAAAGGGATGAATCGCTCTGCCAGGGCTTCAGGTGTGATCAAGGGCGTTCTCCAGGGAGATCGGGGAAGGCTCGGCCAGCCAGGACCCCAAGAGACGGGTCAGCCGCGCCGGCGCTTCAAGCGGGAGAAAGTGTCCACAACGCGGCAGTTCGGTCCATTGAACCGTGGGCGCGGCCGCCAGGATGCGCTGCTGCAGGGACCGAGGGCACAACCGGTCATGTGCGCCGCTGATCAACAAGGTGGGAGCAGCGGTCCGGGCCAGCACCTGCAGCCCGTCTGGCCGATGGCCCGCCCAGTCGAACTGCGCCTTGGCCACGCGTGACGGCGTGGCCAAGGCCATGTCCTTCACAAGGCTCGCGTGCTGTTCGCGGCGCCGGCGGTGGTGAAAGTAGGCCGGCTTGCAGGCGCGCGCCACCGCCGCTGGGCCCTGCGCTTGCCACAGACGCCACAGCCTTGCACTCCTGCGCGCACCACGCCGGCTGGAGGCTTCCGCATTGCTCGCGATCAGAGCCAGCCGCTCCACCCGCTCTGGAGCCCGGGCCATCAGTTGCACCGCCCACAGACCACCCAGCGAAAAGCCGGCCAGCGAGAAGCGCTGAGGCAGGCGACGCAAGAGCGCGCCGATGGGATCCCCAGCTTGCCGCAAGTGCTGCCAGTCCACACGAACGACCTGCGCCTGGGACCGAAGTCGACGCGCTTGCCGATCAAAGAGCCGACCGTCACACAGCGTGCCTGGAATCAGCACCAGAACAGGGCGATCGGTCACGGGGCGGAGGGAGTTGTTGGACAGACGGGATCAGCCAACCGATCAAGCTTCCACAGGCTTGTACCAGGCCACATCCCGCTTGCCGTAGCGGCGCACCCGCAGGTTGGCCTGCTCGCCGTGCCCGGCAAAGTTCTCCATGTGGCACAGGCGCGAGCAGTACGCACCGATCGTGGCGCTTGCCTCGTCGGTCAGCACGCGCTGGTAGGTGCAGGTCTTGAGGAACTTGCCGACCCACAGGCCGCCGGTGTAGCGGGCATTCTTGTTG
>CAISJH010000648.1 GCA_903885585.1 uncultured beta proteobacterium | reverse complement strand
CAGGACGTCGGCATCATCCATGGCCCGCCCGGGACGGGAAAAACCACGACGCTGGTGCAGGCCATCCTGGAAACCATCCGACGCGAGCGACGCGTTCTGGTGTGCGCACCGTCTAACACCGCAGTGGACCTGCTGACAGAGAGGTTGGCCGAGCGCGGCGTCAACGTAATTCGCATGGGCAACCCAAGCCGCGTGTCGGATCTCCTGCTGGCGCACACGCTGGACGCCCGGGTGATGGCGCACCCGAGCTACAGCAAGATGCGCGCGATCCGCCAGACCGCCGATCAGTACCGCGACAAGGCCAACGAGCTCGCTCGCCAGAACGTCCGCAACCTTGCCTTTGAGGCGCGACAGCAGCGCCAGCAGTTCAGGGACGAGTCCCGCCAGCTGTTCTTGCAGGCCGACGACCTGGAGCGATACATCACCGAACAGGTGCTGGAGTCGGTGCAGATCATCACCTGCACCCTGGTGGGCGCCAGCAACCGGAACATTCGTCACCTGAGCTTCGACACCGTCTTCTTCGACGAAGCTGCACAAGCGCTGGAGCCGGGCTGCTGGATCCCGATTGCCAAGAGCCAGCGCGTCATTCTGGCGGGCGATCACCACCAGCTACCGCCCACCGTGAAGAGCGAACAGGCCGCCCGTGAAGGCCTGCGCGAAACCCTGTTCGAGAAATGCATTCAGCGGCAACCCGGTACGACCCGCATGCTGAACCTGCAGTACCGCATGCACCAGCAGATCATGGCCTTCAGTTCCGAGCGCTTCTACGGCGGACAACTGCAAGCCCATGCCAGCGTGCGCGACGCCGGCCTGGAGGCCTACGACCTTTGCTTTGCACCCGACCTGCCTGTGGAGTTCCTCGACACGGCCGGCTTCGGCTTTCTCGAGGTCACCATCCCCGAAAGCCGCTCCACGGCCAACCCCGAAGAAGCGGATCTGCTGCTCCAGCGCCTGACCCAGTTGCTCAAACTCTGCGACCCGGCCATGCATCAGGAAGACCCGCTCACCATCGGCGTGATTGCTCCCTACCGTGCCCAGATCAACTGCTTGAAGGACGCCATCGAGATCAATGAGCAGCTCAACGGCCTCTTGCAGCAGCGCTTGCTCAGCGTCGGGACCGTCGATTCCTTCCAAGGCCAGGAGCGGGACATCATTGCGATTTCACTCACGCGCAGCAACCGCTCGGGCGACATCGGCTTCCTGTCTGACATCCGGCGCGTGAACGTGGGCATGACCCGCGCCCGCCGCAAGTTGCTTCTCGTCGGGGACTCGTCCACGCTCAGTGTCCACCCCTTCTTCAAGGAGCTGCTGGCCTTTGTTGAGCGCATCGGGGGCTACCGCACAGCCTGGGAAATCGTTGATCAGGGTTGATTGCATGGCATCCGCTGCAGCAAACAGAAGCCCTTTCGGGGGGCAGTAAGCTCTTGCGCGTGGGGCCGTTGGGCGCGGCTGCCGCGCGTCCGAGTTCAGCAATTGCTTTCACGGACGTTGGTGATTCGGAACGAGTCAACCCGTCGATCGCTGTTGGCTGAACAGTCGAGTCTCATCCAGCGGCCGCACGCTGCGGCACTCTCCGTGACAATGGCGCGCTTGACCCGCTCGCCTCCACGCCTGATCACGCTGACGCTGCTCACCGCGCTGTCAGCACTGACGCTGAACATGGTCCTGCCGTCGCTGCCCTCCATGGC
Organism: uncultured beta proteobacterium; assembly: GCA_903885585.1. Classification (GTDB taxonomy): domain Bacteria; phylum Pseudomonadota; class Gammaproteobacteria; order Burkholderiales; family Burkholderiaceae_C; genus Rubrivivax. The sequence goes on along the minus strand of CAISJH010000648.1, from coordinate 13,348 downwards.
ACGCGACTTGGCTGCGCGCGAATCGGTGACGGCGCTGGTGGTGTCGGGCTATATGGTGGCTTCGGCGCTGTTCCAGCTGGGTCTGGGGCCCATCTCCGACCGCTTCGGCCGCCGGCCGGTGATGCTGGGTGCCTTGCTGCTGTACACCGGCGCGTCGCTGGGCTGCCTACTGGCGCCTAACGTGTCCGTGCTGCTGGTCTGTCGGGTGCTGCAGGCCGTGATGGTCGCCGGGACTGTGGTGTCCAGCGCGGCCATCCGCGACCGGCATTCGGCCGTTGAGTCAGCCGCCAAGCTGAGCCTCATCGGCTCGGCGATGGCCGTTGCGCCGATGCTGGGGCCCATGCTGGGGGGCGTGCTGGACGTGAGCCTTGGCTGGCGCGCGGTATTCGCGCTGTATGCCTTGCTTGGCGGCGCGCTGCTGCTGTTGACCTGGTCCGATATGGGCGAAACGCGTGCACTGGGGCTGCCTGCGCCGCGTCTGGCGGACTGGGTGGCCTTGCTGCGTTCCAGCCGCTACTGGGCCTACGTCCTGTGCACGGCCTTCACGATCGGTGCCTTCTACGTGTTTGTCACCGGCGTGCCCTACGTGGGCAAGGCGGCCTGGGGTCTGTCGCCCGCCGAGGTGGGCCTCGGCGTGGGGTCCATCACCGGTGGCTTTCTCGTCGGTGCAGCCATCAGTGCGCGGCAGGCGCGCCGGGTGGGCGTAGGCGTGCTGCTGGTGGCCGGCCGGGTGGTTGCCGTGCTGGGCATGGTGCTGGGTCTGGGGGTGTTCGCGGCCGGTGCCTCGCACCCGCTGGCGCTGTTCGGTCTCACGCTCTTCATCGGCCTGGGCAACGGTCTGACATTGCCCAGCGCCAACGCCGGCACCTTGTCGGTTCGCCCGGCATTGGCGGGTACGGCCGCGGGGCTTGGCGGCGCGCTGGTGATGGCCTTGGGGGCGGTGCTCAGCACCCTCACCGCGCTGGTGGTGGAGGTTTGGCCTACGCCTATCGTCTTGCTCACGCTGCTCACGGGCTGCGTGCTGCTGTCGCTGGTGGCGGCGCTGGTGGCCCTGCGTCTGGAGCGCGCTGCGACGCACGGGTCTGCGCCGCGCCATGCCGCAGGCGCGATGGCGACTGGCCTGTCTGATGCGTCACGTGACGCCTAAGCACCACTGACCGGCTCAGCGAGCCTGCTGTGCCCAAGGCACAGACACCGCCCCCAGCACCTCCCGGTGTCAGGGGAAGCCGGCGCGCCTCCGCTCCCTGACATCCAGGTTCAGGAATGCCTGCAGATGCGTCCCCCGCACGCTGGCGGCCAAGGCGAGCCACCGCTGGGGGTGCCTATCGCAGCGGTGCTTCGCATAGCTGCCACTCGGGCGAGCGCTACCTGCGCCTCATTGATGCGATTTCGCCGCAGGACCGGGTCCTGGCGCGCATGGCGCGCTACTGCTGATACAGCCTCCGGGCTCGTCAGCACCGTGCGGATCTGCTCCACCACGGCCTGCTATACAGCAACCGCCGGCACCCGCGGCGGGCTCTGGCCGGAGGCGCGGAAGCGGCTGCTGGTGCCACAGACGCAGTACAGGTAGCGTCGCCCGTCCGTGCCTAAAGCCCAAGGATGATGGATCGCGAGCAGTTACATAGCGCCGTCCCATAAAGTGTTGGGGTCCGCCCCCATTTTTTGGATTCGTCGGCAAGCGCTGAACGAGAGGCACCCATGAGCACTCCAGACTACTCAATATTCAATGCCGGCGACGTCGTGCTGCAAAGCGGCCGCACGTTCCCCGCGATGCGGATCGCCTACAAGACCTATGGCACGCTGGCGCCCGAGCGCGACAACGTGATCGTCTATCCAACCTCGTTCTCGGCACAGCACTACGACACCGAGTGGCTCATCCGACCCGACGGCATCCTCGATTCGTCCCGTTACTTCATCATTGTTCCGAATCTGTTCGGCAACGGTCTGTCGTCCTCGCCATCGAATACACCTTGGCCGTTGACCGGCAACCGGTATCCCGATGTCACCTATCACGACGCGGTGCGCGTGCAGCAGCGATTGCTTGCCGAGGTGTTCGGCCTCCAGCGCGTGAAGATGGTTTACGGCTGGTCGATGGGCGGCATGCAGGCTTATCACTGGGCTGTGGCCTTTCCGGAACTGGTCGAACGTATCGCGGTGGTCTGTGGCTCGTCGCGATGCGCGCCGCACAACGCGGTGTTTATCGAGGGCGTACGCGCGGCGTTGCAGGCCGATCCCACGTTCATCGACGGCGCATTCACTGGGCGACCTGTGCGCGGTTTCCGAGCAATGGGCCGCATCTATGCCGGCTGGGCGCTGTCGCAGACCTTTTATCGCGAGCAAGCCTGGCGCTCGCTGGGCTTCAGCTCGCAGGAGGACTTCCTGGTCCGTAGCTGGGAACACACGTTCTCGCGTCGCGACCCCTGCGACCTCCTCGCGCAGCTCTGGACCTGGCAGCATGGCGACATCTCGGCGCATGCCGACTTCAACGGCGACCTGGATGCGGCGCTGCGGTCGATCCGGGGCAAGGTGCTGCTGATGCCAGGTGATCACGACCTCTATTTCCAGGTCGAGGACAACCGGCTGGATCTGGCGCATCTGCGCGACGCCGAACTGCGACCGATTCCGTCGATCTGGGGTCATCGCGCCGGCAACCCGGCGGCCAACCCGGTGGATGAGGCTTTCATCGCAACGGCGGTTCGCAAGTTGCTCGCGGCGCCCTCGCCTCGATGTCAATAGGTGCCCGAAATGCGGCCGCTTCCTCATGTCGTGCGTATTTCACGCCATCCCGGACACCGTCCCAATCTGAAGGCGGACAGCGTCCATCCTGATCGCGGACACCGGCTGCGGTGTCCTCAGTGACCCGACGAGGCATAGGCTGCCCGGCTTTTTGGCCGGGAGAAGCGATGCCCATACCAAGGGTCCTCATGAGCAAGATCAGACAAGCACTTCAACTGCTAGCCGGCGACGACGGCCTGAGCATGCGGCAGGTCGCGGCCGTGCGGCCGCCCTTGGCGTCAGCAAGACCACGGTCAGCGAGATCGCGATTTACGCGTGCGACGCCGGGGTGGACTGCGAACAGGGTGGAATTGGGATTGCGTTGCGTTGCCCTCCGTTACCGGCTTTTGCCATACAGCCAGATAGTCTGGAATCGGTTTGGTGGCGCACTAGATCACCACCATACAGACACCGTAGAAGCACTCTGTTTCTTCGGTGTTTTTCATTCTGCGAGTGGCGTTTTGAACGTCACGGACGCTGCTACCACTTTGCGACCACGCTGCTGCCGCTGACAGCACAGGCCCGCTGCCGGGCGTGTTGCGCTGCCGGCCAGTCAGCAGCCCCACTCGGGGAGCCGCCGCGACAGCAGCTTGCGCAGTGCCGGCGTGGAGACGTCGTCGATGTGCCGGAACGCCGGCGCTGTTTTGTCGATTTCCGCCGCCGCCACACCGAAGCCTTCGAAGTAAACCTTCCACTCCCGCACGACGCGCCAGACCTCAGCCATCATCTTGCAGGCGGCACCGCGCGACAGCGTGAACATCTCGTGGGCCTCGAGGGCGTTGTCGAGTGTGGCCAGGCGCCCCTGTGGACCAACGCTCAGATGCAGGAAGCGCTCGGTGGCGTGGCTGGCGCGCGGCAACACGTCGTAGAGCGGGCTCAGGCGCCAGCCTGCGAGGCGCGGGTCCCAGATGAACGCGTGGTTGCGCAGGTGGTCGTCGTCGTTGCTGACCAGGATGTTGTAGACCATCCGCTTGAAAAGTTCCGCGTTGTCCGCGCGGATGACACCCGGATGGCAGTGGCTTCGAGTGGCCTGCGCAAGGTCCGTGTACGCCTTGGTCCGCGACTCCGTCTCGTCACAACCCACCAGCGTGAGGCCACTCACGAAAGCCAGGCGGTGTTCGGCTCTTCCATGCCCCGGTCGGGTCGCCATCAGGTCGTCTTCGGCACCGGGCATCTGGCCGGGCGCGCCCCAGTAGCGGTCGAAGCGGCGGATGAGCATGACCTTGCGTGCTCCCAGATTGCGGACTTCCACCGGTGGCACCGTGAGTCCAGCCGCAGCTGCCAGGCGCAGTGCGGCGCACTCAATGGCTGGAACGTCGAAGCTATCCCTGCGGCTGGAGAACTTGGCCAACCACAGCACGCCGTGCTCGTCGCGCACGCAGGCCTTGGGCCGGGCGCCACCGAGCGCGGTCCCGTCCATAAAGATGGCCTCCAGGTGCGCCGGAATCGGCAGTCCGTCCTCGATGCGCTCGGCGGCATCCATCAGGTACTCCAGCGCATGGGGCGCGCTGTTGCCCTGCGTCGGCCCGTCATGGATGGTCTCGCGGACGTCGAGCGCGCCGACACGGTCGCTGCCTGCGTGCAGCAGGTACTGCGATTCCGGCAGGCTGTTGGCCGGAACCTTCAGCTTCGCCTCGATAACCCGCCGCCCCCAGGAGTCTGGCGCAGCGTCGCGGATGCCTCCGAAGAGCGGCAGACCGTGGGCCGGCAGCAGCCGCTTGCCCAGCACCTGCTCCCGGGCCCCGATGCCCAGGCTCACTGGGTCGACCTCCAGCGCGTCGGGGCGACGGAGGTAGTGCAGGCCGTAGGCGAAGCTGGAGGCGAGGACGTTTGGCCCCTCCTCGGTCATCACGAGCTGGCCACACGGCGCCCAGTCTGGGCCCAGGCACGCGAAGACCATCAACTTCGACTCGGTGGCGGCCATTCCGGTCGTGCTTTCAGAACTGGAGTTCGTCGAGTTCGGCGGCGGTCATATTCCGCACGCGCTTGGACTTTTCGCGCGCCTCCAGGGAGTGCAGCGCTGGGTCGGTCTCTGCCAGCAGGTCCAGCAGCGTGCTGCCTGGCGCAATGGCGTCCAGGTAGCGCAGGACCTGACCGAGCGCCAGCCCAGGCTCGCCCTTTTCGAGCCGATAGGCAGTGTTGCGCGACAGCCCGGAGCGCAGCGCGGCGTCGGTCTGCTTGACCTTGCGGGCGATGCGCAGACGCGCCAGCCGTGCGCCCAGGCGCGCGCACTCCTCCCGCTGATGCGAAGTGAGCATGGCGGACTGCGTGACCTTCATGAATGATTAAACGAGGATTAACGGGTAAAAGATCGATTTCACGAGCATCATAGTCCAAATTGCAGAGGCATCTACCTCAGGCTCGTCTATTCGAGCACTGGCCACTTAATCCTCGATTTAAGGGGCGTCTCGGCGGAGGGCCCGAACCTCAAGCGAGGACGGCTCGTGGGCTGCAGCGGCTGCCGTTGTGCGAGCTCCCCGCATTCGCTGGCGAGGATGACTGACGACTGGCGTACGCTCAGTCATCTACAGCCGCAACTCGTCGAGCAGCACGAGGATGCGGATGTGGCGGCGGCAGGTGCGACCGGGAACGGCGGCTCAGACCGCCAGGTGCGCCTCTATAGCCTGACGGCCGAGCGCGGCCAGCGCGCCTGCGGCGACCGTGCGGCCTTGGTCGAGCACCAGCACCTCGTCGGCAACGGCCTCGACGAAAGACAAGTTCTGCTCGACGACGACGAAGCTCGCGCCGGCGGCGCGACGCTGGTGGAGCAGCCCGGCCATGCGCTCGATGTTTTCCGGCTGCACGCCTTCGGTCGGCTCGTCCAGCAGCGTCAAGGGCGCGGACAGCCCCAGCGTGCGTGCGAAGGACAGCAGCTTGCGCTCGCCACCGCTCAGGCTGCCGGCGCGCTGGCGCAGCCGCTGCTCCAGCAGCGGGAACGCAGCGAAGGCCTCGGCGTAGCGCGCGCGGCTGCGCTCGGGCAGGTGCAGCCACAGGTTGTCGGCCACGCTCAGTTCGCCGAAGACCACGTTCTCCTGTGGCGCGTAGGCGATGCCCAGTCCCAGGCGCGCGTGTGCTGCGATGCCTGCCAGGTCGCGCCCGCGCCAGTGCACGCGACCCTCGGCCAGCGGCAGAAAACCGGCCAGCGCGCGCAGCAGCGTGGTCTTGCCCACACCGTTGCGGCCGAGCACGCCGAGCACGCGCCCCGGCGCCACGGCGCCGCCGACGCCACGCACGACGAGGGTATCGCCATAGCCGCAGACCACCTGCTCGAACGCAAATCCGTCGATCACTTGCGTCCCCCCGCATAGACCGCCCGTACCGCCGGGTCGGCCTGCACCTGAGCCAGGCTGCCCTGCGCCAGGCGCTTGCCCTGGTGCAGCACGAAGACCTCTCCGCCCATGGCGGCCACGGCGCTGATGTCGTGCTCGATCAGCAGCGCCGCGGCATCGATGCGCCGCACCGCCTCGCGGATGACGTCGATCATGTGCTGCGTCTCGGCCGGCGACAGCCCGGCGCAGGGTTCGTCCAGCAAGAGCAGCCGCGGCTCGGGCAGCAGCGTCATCACCAGCTCCAGCGCCTGGCGCTGACCCTGTGACAGCTGCCCGGCGGGCGTCTCGCGCCGGTCCTGCAGCTCAGGGAAATGCTGCAGCAGTTCATCCAGCAGCGCGCTGTGCCAGCACAGCGGGGCGCTGCGCAGAGCGTCGGCGCCGTGCATCCGGCCGGCCCACAGCGCGACCAGCAGGTTCTGCCGCACGCTGAGCTGTGCGAACACCGACGGTATCTGCAGCTTGCGCCCGACGCCACAGCGCGCGACGCGCCAGGCGCTCAGGCCGCCAATGGGCAGGCCGTCGAGCACGATGCGCCCCCGCAGCAGGGGCAGCCGGCCGGTCATGACGTTGAAGCTCGAGGTCTTGCCCGCACCGTTTGGTCCGATCACGCTACGGATGCCCGCGCCTTGCAGCGCCAGGTCCAGGCCGTCGAGGATCTTCACCCCCGACTGCGCGGTATGCACCCCCTCGAAGGCAAGCTGCAAAGGGGCGCTGGCGCGTGGCGCCGCAGGCGCCGGCAGCGCCGTGCCGTCATCGCCCAGGGGCCTGCGCCCCGGCATCAATCCGGCCATGCCATCGGGCAGGAAGCGCACCACCGCCAGGAACAGCAGGCCGACGAACACCTCCCAGCTGGCGAAGCGGTCGCGCAGCTCCGCTGAGGCAAAGCCGACCACCACCGCGCCGAGCAGCGCACCCAGCGCGCTGGCCTTGCCGCCAACCGCGGCCCAGATGACGAACTCGGTCGACAGCACGAAGCCCAGGGCCTGCGGCGTGACGATGCCCTGGTGCACCGAGAAGAGCGCGCCAGCCAGCGCGGCGAGCAGCGCGCTCAGCGCGTAGGCAGCGGCCTTGATGCGTTCCGTGGCGTAACCCAGCAACTGCAGCCGGTCTTCGTTTTGCTCCAGTGCGCCCCACAGCACGCCCAGCGGCCGGCGAAACAGCAGCGTCAGCAAGCCGGTGCTTGCCACCGCGCAGGCGGCGATCGGCCAGTACAGCGTGCTGTAGCGCTCGGTGAGCGGCAGCTCCGGAATGCTGGTCATGCCGTTGAAGCCCCCCGTCAGGTCGCTCCACTGCTGCGCGGCGAGGAAGCCCAGCATCGTCATCGCCAGCGTGATGAGCGAGAAGTACGGTCCGCTGCGCAGGCTGCGCGCAAACACCAGCCGCGCAACGACATAGGCCATCAGGGCCGGCAGCAGCAGCGCCAGCGGCAGCGCCAGCCACCACAACGCCTCGGCCTGCGCCGCCTTCAACGTGCCGCCGAACAGATAGGCCCCCAGGCCGAAGAACAGCGCATGCCCCAGCGGCAGAAAGCCGAGTCGGCCCCAGCACAGCGCGACCCCCTGCGTGGCGATGCCGTAGATTAAGAACAACGCGATCTGGTAGGCAACAAAGTCGTTCGTCGCCCAGGGCAGCAGCACCAGCGCCGCCGTCAGCGCGGCCGGCGCCTCAACGCCGCGCAAAGAGGCCATCGGGCTTGAGCCAAAGGAACACGATCGACAGCATCAGCACCACCGCATAACCGCTGGTCTGCCCGGCCAGGCTGCTGGTGAGGGCCTGCGCACCGCCAATCACGCCGACGCCGCCGGCAAAGCCGCCGAGCGTGCCCAGCCCGCCAACGACGAGCACGAAGAACGCATCGAGCAGGTAGTCCACACCGATGCCCGGCTCGATGCGCACCAGCGGCGCCAGCAGCACGCCGGCCGCGCCGGCCAGCATCACGCCGACGACGAATGCCTGCGAGGCCAGCCGCCGCGTGTGGATGCCCAGCGCCTGCGCCAGCACCGGGTTGGCGGTCATCGCGCGCACGCGCAGGCCGGCGGCACTGCGCCGGTACCAGAAGTACAGGCCGACCATCAGCGCCACCGCGAGTGCGATCAGCGCCAGTCGGTAGACCGGGTACTGCAGGCTGCCGAGCTGCATCGGCGCGCCGAGCGGGCTTTCGATGTTCCGGTAGCCCTTGCCGTAGACGGCCTCGACCAGCTTGCGCAGCAGCATCGCCAGCGCCCAGGTGGCGAGCAGCGTGTCGAAGGGGCGCTGGTACAGCGGGCGGATGAGCCAGCGTTCGACCGCCCAGCCGAGCGCCGCGCATACTGCCAGCGCCAGCGGCAGCGCCGTGACGAGCGGCCAGCCCCACTGTTGCACGGTCACCACCGAATAGGCGCCGATCATGACGAACTCGCCATGCGCCATGTTCATCACGCCGAGCAGGCCGAACACCACCGCCAGCCCGAGCGTGGTCAGCGCCAGGGTGGCGAGTTCGTAGGCCAGGTTCAGCGCATGCAGCAGCGTGCCGCCATCCATGGTTGCGCCTGGCCCGGCCTCAGATCTTGCAGGTCTGCCCCGAGCCGACCTGCGGGAAAGTCTTGACCACGCGGAAGCCGTTGGCATCGACATCGGCGACGAAGATGTCCTGAGTGACATGGCGCGACTTCATCGTCACGGTGCCGCGCGGGCCCTTGTAGGTTGCGCCTTCGCTGGCGGCGTCGAGCTTGGCCACGCCCAGGCTGCCGGCTTTCTTGGCTATCGCCTCCAGAAACAGGACGCCTTCGTAGACCGACTCGCCCAGCCCGTTCAGCGCCGGCGCCTGCGCGCCGAAGCGCTTGGCGTAGGCTTCGGCGAAGGCCTTGGCCGCGGGCGTCTGCAGGTTGGCAAAGTAGCCTGCGCTGGAATACAGGTTTCTCGCATTGGCGTTGCCGATGCCGGCCAGCGTGTTCTCCTCGATCAGCGTGCCCAGGCGCAATGCCTTGTCGGCCAGCCCCAGGCTGGCATAGGCCTTGTTGAAGCCCACCGCCGCGCCGCCGACCAGCGACACCAGCACCGCATCGGCGCCGCTGTCGCGGATGCGCGCCAGGCTGGCGTCGAAGTTGTCGACCGTGAACGGAAGATATTCGTCGCCGACGACCTGCGCGCCAGTCTTCTCGATGAAGCCCTTGGCCGCGGCATTGGTGTTGCGGCCCCAGATGTAGTCGTTGCCGATCATGTACCACTTCTTCGGCTTGCGTTCGGCGGCGATCCACGGGATCACTGGCTGCAGCTGCTGCTGCGGCGTCTCGCCATTCACGTAGGTGCCCTTGGCACATTCGCCGCCTTCGTACACCGGCGTGTAGAAGTAAGGCACCTGGGCCTTGAACAGGCCGACCAGCGCTCCGCGCACCGCACTGTCGTGCATGCCGATGAATACGCTGGCGCCGGAACCCTTCCACAGCTTCAACGCCGCCTGGGTAGCCTCGGCCGGCGGCAAGCCGGCGTCGCCGAACAGCAACTCGATCTTGCGTCCGAGCACGCCGCCGCGCGCGTTGACATGCTCGGCGGCCAGTTCGGCGCAGGCCTTGGTGGACGGACCGAACAGGCCGGCCGGGCCGCTTTGCGGCAGCATCACCGCGACCTTCAGCGCATCGGCGGCAAAGACGCGGGGTGAGCCACCGACCGTGGCGGTGGCGGCGAGAAACTGTCTGCGGTCCATGGGGGTATCTCCTTCGTCGTTGAAGTGTTCAGGCGGAAACGAGCGGCGCCTTTGGCGCTGGCGGCAGCACGGCCTCGATCGCGGCGGCAATGGCGAGCAGCCGCCGGTCGCTGTTGGCCGGGCCGTCCAGCGCCAAGCCCACCGGCAGTCCGTCCGCAAGGCCCGCGGGCAGCGTTATGCCGGGGATGGCGGCATTGCTGCCGGGGTCGGTATTGCGGATGAAGGTCAGGAAGGTCGGCAACGCACGTCCGTTGAGCATCACCGTCTCGTCCTCGCCGATGCGCGCGGCGGTGCGCGGCGTGGTGGGGAACACCAGCGCTTGCACGCGGTGCTGCTCGAAGGCGTCGCGGTACAGAGCCTGAAGTCGCCGGCGTGCTTGCAACGCCTGCAGGTAGACGGCTTCGGGAATGCCGCCGCCGGACAGCAGCGTGCCGACCGCGCCCGCCACATCGGGGCTGCCGACGCCGGCGATCAATTGCTCGAGCGTGATGCCACGCTGGCGCACTTCCAGGTAATGCCGCATGTCGCGCACGAACTCGTACAGCGCGATCGGAAAGCCGGCTTCGCCGCTGGTTTCGGCCACGCCGGGCAGGCTCATCTCGACCAAGTCGACGCCGGCATCACGCAGCGCTGCCAGCGCGGCATCGGCCAGCACGGTCACGCCCGGGTCCAGATCGTCCCAGCAGGGCGCTCGCGGCACGCCCAGGCGCAGCCCGCGCAGGCTGATGGACTGCAAAGGCGAGTGGTCGCCGCTGAGCACGGCGTCGAGCAGCGCGCAGTCGCGCACGCTGCGCGTCAGGGGTCCGCCGGTATCGCGCGTGGCCGAGATCGGCGCGATCCCCACACCAGACACGCGCCCCACCGTCGGCCGCAGCCCGACCACACCGCACAGCGCCGCCGGCACGCGCACCGAGCCGCCAGTGTCGGTGCCGATAGCCGCCGGCACCAGCCGCGCGGCGACCACCGCACTGGAGCCGCCGCTGCTACCGCCGGGAATGCACCGCGGATCCCACGGGTTGTGCACCGCGCCGCTGACGGCGTTGTGGTTGGTGATGCCAAAGGCCAACTCGTGCATGCCGAGCTTACCGGCGATAGCCGCGCCGGCGGCACGCAGCCGCTGCACCAGCTCGGCATCGGCCGCTGGCGCCTTGCCCTGCAGCGCGCCGGTACCCACCGCGCACGGCCAGCCGACGGCGTCGATGTTGTCCTTCAGCGCGATAGGGATGCCCAGCAGCGGCAGCCGTTCGCCTGCGGCCAGGCGCTGGTCGGCAGACCGGGCCTGCGCGCGCAGCGCCTCGGCGTCGAAGCTGGCGTAGACGTTGAGCGCCGCTGCGGCCTCGGTGCGCGCGATGCAGGCTTCGGCCAGCTCGGTGCTGCTCAGCAGGCGACTGTCGAGCAGCTCTCGCAGCGCAGTGATCGGTAGGTCGGCGACATGCATGGTGCGGGCTCCGGACTCGGCAATGGCCGCAGAGTAGGCAGCGGGCCCTGCTGCCGCACCTATCAGTTTTGTTAGGGTCTGCCGGTTGTCCGCGCGCCGGCAAACGCCTAGCATCGGCAGCACACTGCCTGACGGGGAACACCGCCATGTATCTGTCTACCCCCCAGACCCGCGCGCTCGGCGAGGTCATGCGACTGCTGGCCGACGCCAGCGACGGCGACGAGTTACGCGATGCGCTGGCTTTGCCGATGCTCGACCTGCTCGGCGCAGACACCTACGTGTCGATGGTCTGGAACGGCGAGCGGCGCCGATTCGAGCGCATGAAAGCGCTGAACATGTCGCTCGAAAACCTGCGCTCTTGGGACGAGTACTTCCGCTTCATCGACCCTCTGACTATCCCGTTGATGCAGCGCCGCCGCCCGACCGTGGCCACGCAGATCCTGCGCCAGCACGAGCTGTCGCGCACCGAGTTCTTCAACGACTTCCTGCAGCGCGATCGCATGTACTGGGGCGTCAACGTCTACTTCTACGACCGCGAGCAGTGTGTCGGCGACTTCCGCATCTGGCGCCGGCGCGAGCGCGGTAATTTCGAGCCCGACGAGATCGAGGCGCTGCGCCTGGTCGAGCCGGCCATTACCGCGGCGCTGGCGCGTCTGCACTGGCAGCAGCACGCCGCACCCGCTCCTGCCGAGACCGAACACGCAGAGGTGCTGCTGCAGCGCCTGGGCCGCCTGAGCGAGCGCGAGGCGCAGGTCGCCTGGCTGGTGAGCAGCGGGTGCGCCGACAAGCAGATCGCCAGCCGCATGAACGTCGGCCATGCAACCGTGCGCTTCCACCTGGCCAACGCCTTTCGCAAGCTGCAGGCTGAAAACCGCGCGGCGCTGGCGGCACGGGTCCAGTCGTTGCTGGGCGCGCACGAGCGCCGGCAGGCGCCGTGACAAGCGGCTGAGGCTACGAAGAACCGGCGTGGCTTGGGTCGGTGCGCCAGGGCCCGACTGCACGAAGCGCCTCGTCGGCGCCGGGTCAGGGATGCAGCGTCACCGCCTCACCCATGGCATCGCGCCTTCACATCGCGCCGCCACATCGCGCCGCGGCCGGCGAGCGTGCACCAGAGTTCGCCGGCCGTGGGGTGCGTGCAGGCCCAGATGCCCCACTGCGTGTTCTCAAGGCCGGTACGTGGCGCACCTTGTTGGAGACCGGACGCGGGTTGGGTTCCGTGTTCCACCACCAACACACAAACACCGCAGCGGCTCTGGCTTCAGCGGTGCTTTTTTGTGGACTCTGCCGCTGTCACGCCGGCCCGCAGGCCCGCAGGTCGTCGCTCAGTCCACCTTCGCGCCAGACTCCTTGACGATGCGCGACCAGCGCACCAGGTCGTCCTTCACCAGGGTGGCGAGTTGCTCCGAGGTGCCCTTGTAGGGCTCGCAGCCCACCACGGCCAGCTTGTCGCGCGCTTCTGCGCTGTCCAGGGCCTTGGCCACCTCGTCCTGCAGCACGCGGACGATCTCCTTGGGCGTGCCGGCCGGGGCGAACATGCCGTACCAGGGCGTGGCACCGAAGCCCTTGATCGTCTCGCCGATCGTGGGGGCGTCGGGCAGTGCAGGCAGACGCCGCTCGTTGACCACGCCCAGCACCTTGAGCTTGCCCGCGCGGATGAAGCCGATGGAAGAGGGCATGCTCTGCACCGACAGCGGCACCTGGCCGCCCACCACGTCCGTGGCCGCCGCAGCCGCGCCGCGGTAGGGCACGTGGACCAGCTTGATGTCGGCCGCCTTCTGCAGCATCTCGCCGATCAGGTGGTTGAGGGTGCCGTTGCCTGCGGATGCGATGGCGTACTTGCCGGGCGCTGCCTTGGCCAGCGCCACCAGCTCACTGACGTTGTTGGCCGGGAACGACGGGTTGGCCACCAGCACGTAGCCGGCACGTGCCAGCGTGGCCACGGGCTCGAAGTCCTTGACCGGGTCAAAACCGGCGTTCTGGTAGAGGAAGGGGTTGATCACCTGGGCGCTGTCGGCCGTGATCATCACCGTGTAGCCGTCGGGCCGGGCCTTGGCAGCCGCCGAGGTGCCGACGTTACCGCCGGCGCCCACCCGGTTCTCGATCACCACGCTCTGCCCCAGCTGT
>CAISJH010000647.1 GCA_903885585.1 uncultured beta proteobacterium | reverse complement strand
TGTCCTGCAACCGCGACGGCACCTTCGTGCAGGGCTACAACCCCGACATCACCATGGAGCGCGAGCACACCATCATGCAGGGCCACGGGCGCTGCACGTTCCGCTACCGCATGCAGCAGGGCTCAGGGGAGCTCTGAGGCGTCGAAGTCCAGCTCCACCCTCGCCCCGTTCGGGTCGAAGCTGAAAAGCTGCCAAGTGCCGGCGCCGGCCTGGCGGCGCAGGTCGTAGCGCAGGCCGCGCTCATCGAAGCGGGCCTTCACGGCGCGCAGGTCGGTGGCGGTGAAGGCCATGTGGTCGATGACGCCAGTGGCCGTGGCCGGCGCGGGCCGGTCCCAGTAGATGTGCAGCACGGCCTGCGCGCCACCCGGCGGGTACAGCCAGGCGCCGGGAAAGCCCAGGTCCGGGCGATGGCCTTCCACCAGACCCAGCAGGCCGCAGTAGTAGTCCAGCGTCGCGGTACGGTCCTGCGCTGTGATGGTGAAGTGGTTCATGCCCTGGATCATGGAAAGTCTCCTGCGCGGGTTCAAGCCACCAGCACCAGGGCCCCCGTGGTCTTGCGTGACTCCAAGCGCTCGTGCGCCCGCGCCGCAGCCTCCAGGCTGTGGCGCTCGATGGGCGGCAGCTTGAGCGTCCCGTCGGCCAGGGCGTCCCACACGCGCTGGGCCCGCTCGGCCAGGCGCGCACGCGTGGCCACGTAGGCGAAGGCCACCGGGCGCGAGAAGGTGGCGGACTTGTGCGCCAGAAGGCCCGGGTCCACCAGCCGGGGCGGGCCGCTGGCCTGGCCCAGGCTGATCCAGTGCCCGCAAGAGGCCAGGGCCTCGAAGTTCTCTTCGAAAGCCGCATCGCCCAGCCCGTCCACGATGACGTCGGCGCCGTCGCCGAAGTGCTGGCGCACGCCCTGGGCAAAGCGGTAGTCGGCGGTGACGATCACATGCTCGCAGCCATGCTCGCGCGCGACGCGGGCCTTGTCTTCGCTGGACACCGTGCCCACCACGCGGGCGCCCAGGCGCCGGGCCCAGGCGCACAGCAGCAGGCCCACGCCGCCCGCAGCCGCATGCACCAGCCAGCGCGCACCGGGCTGCACGCGCCCCAGGTCACGCAGCAGGTAGTCGGCCGTCACGCCCTTGAGCAGCAGGGCCGCGGCCACGTCGTCATCCACCGCCGCCGGCAGGCGCACCACGTGCTCCACCGCCACGTTGCGCACGCTGGCGTAGGCGCCGGGCGCGGGGGTCATGCAGGCCACCCGGTCGCCGGACATCAGGCCTGTGACGCCCTCGCCCACGTCCAGCACGGTGCCGGCGGCTTCCATGCCCGGCGTACCGGGCAGCGGCAGCAGGGCGGGGATCCAACCGCGGCGCAGGTAGACGTCGAAGTAGTTCACCCCCATGGCGCGCTGGCGGATGCGCACCTGCCCGGGCCCGGGGGCGGGCACCTCACCGTCCTGCGTCACCAGAACCTCGGGGCCGCCGTAGTGGGAGACCACCACGCGCCGGCAGGGCTGCGGCAGCGCCGTGGGCATGGGCGCGCTGCCCGGGGCCCGCAGGTCGGCCCCCTGCTGCAGATGCCGCCGCAG
>CAISJH010000646.1 GCA_903885585.1 uncultured beta proteobacterium | reverse complement strand
CCAGCGAGTTCGTGGCGCAAAACGCATGGCATCGCCGGTTTGATGCGGTGGAGTTCCTGCTGCAGCCGCAATCCCAGAATGTGGCTATCGGCCACCAGGCCGCAGGCCGAGCGGAGCCACCCCCGGCGGCAACGCCCAAAGTGGCCTTGGCCTGCGGCACTGTCGCAGCGGCCAGTCCCGGTGCAAGTGCCGTCGAGCAGCTCGGCAGCGCCGTGGTGGCGCGCCACTGGAGCGATTGGCAGCGCAGTCGAGGCGCGAGCAGCCCGCGCTTTGTCGACTGGGGCGACCACCCCACGGTCTTGCAGGAGGTCTTTCTCCGCGCCTTCGGCCACCCGTCCACGGGCTTCTTCGAGTTCTTGTCCGCCCGATACCCGCAACTGTCCAACGGGCACGCCCTGAGCTTGTGCAGTGGTGACGGCGGCTTCGAGTGCAGCCTGCTGGACCGGGGCGTCTTCGGCCGCGTGACGGGCCTCGAGCTTTCTGCCGAGCGCATCCAGGCGGCGCGGCGTGCTGCCAACGGGCATGCCATTGACTTCGTCCAAGCAGACATCAACATCGCGGACTACGGCCAGGCCCGTTATGACGCCGTGTTTGCCAAGTCCGCGCTGCACCACATCGAGAACCTGGAGCACGCGCTGTCGCAGATCGCCCGCTGCCTGCGTCCTGACGGTCGGCTGATCACCATCGACTTCTTTGGTCCCACGCGCTTTCAGTGGACCGACAACCAGCTGGCCGCCTGCAATGCCTTCTGGCAGACGCGGGTGCCTCCGGGTCTGCGTTTCGAGCCTGACGGCCGGCCCACCCCGCCCGTCAGCCGCCCTGTGCCCGAAGACTTGATCGCGATGGACCCGTCCGAAGCCGTGCGCTCCTCGGACCTGTACCCGCTGTTGCGGGAGCATTTCGAGCTCGAGCACGACATCGCCCTGGGCGGATCCTTGCTGAACCTGCTGCTGTCGGGAGATCGCGTCAATCGTTTCGACCCCGAAGACGAGGTTCACAACCAGGTGCTGCGCGAGGCCGCAGCCCACGAGCATGACCTGATGCGCAGCGGCGTGCTGGACAGCGACTTCCGCTTCATCGTGGCGCGCCCCCGGCCCTTGAACTGAGCCCGTGGGAGGGCCCAAGCGGCTCAGTGCGCCGCGAGTACCGCGAGGATCTGCTGCCGCTCCACGCCGTCTGCGGTGGTGGGCCAGGCCGCGCTGTGGAACACCCTCACGCTGTCCACCCTGAAACCCTCGTAGCCCTCGAAGGTCTGCTCCGTGATCTGCAGGCGATGGTCCAGGGAAAGGGGCAGAGCTTCGCGATAGGGCGCGAGAAACACCGCCTGGCCTTGCGTGTGCTGCAGCACCTGGGCGATGAAGGCCCGCGGGTCGTCCATGTGCTCGATGGCATTGGAGCAGTACACCATGTCCCACTGCGCGTCAGTCGGCAGGTCCTCCACCCGGGCGTGTACAAAGTTCACCAGCGGAAAGCTCATTTCGATGAAGTTGCGTCGCGTGTCCACGATGTCCAGCACATCCACCTGCAGTCGCGGCCCCAGGAAGTGGGAGCGGTGCATCTGCGACAGCAACCCGGCCGACGCCCCGAAGGCCGGACCGATATCCAGGAAGCGAATCGTCCCCATGCGGGGGTAGCGCGAGAACCACGTCTGCAGCGTGGGATAGGCATCCAGCAGGAAGCACAGGGCCTGCGGGTTGTTGTACTCCAGGGCGTAGGCGCCCACGCGCGGGTCCTGATCGGCCAAGGCCACTTGCAGGTTCTCAATGAGTCTGCCCAATTGCCGAGGCGCCAGGCGGCGGCACAGGGCGGTGCACACCCGCTCCAGGAGGCGGCTGGCCCAAGCGGCGCCGGGTGCTGGCGCAAGGGCTGGCTTCGGGTCGGTGGGCCTCATGCCGCTTCGGTTCCGCGGTCTGAGGCTGCCTGGTGCCCGCTGGACCAGGCCCCTTGCAGCAGTTGGTGGCCTTGCTCGCCCCCCGCATGTACCAGTTCGATGTAGGCCGCAGGCTCCACCATCTCGTATGCGTGCACGCCCCGCTCGCACAGCAGGTAGGCGCCCACGCGGTAGCGGCCCTTGTTCACGGGCAGGCGTTCCACCCGCACGCGTCCGATACCCACGCCGTCGGGTCCACGCTCGAAGACCACGCCCAGCGTGTGCGAAATGCAAGAGCCCAGGATCTTGCCGCTCTCGCTGGACAGCACGATGGCTGCCGTCGGGGTGGGCAGCGCGGGGTCGCTCGAGAAGCCGATCTCGACTTCCAAGGTCGAGACCAGGGAGGTGCCCTGCAGTTCCGTGCCGGCGATGTCGTCCAGCCTGACTTCCACCGACCGGATGCGGGCGGTGCCTGTGGGCGGCGCGGCGCCTGGCTGTGCAGTGGCTTTGTCCGTCGGCGCGGCCGAGGCCGCCGTGGGCTTGCCCTCCACGGCTGGCGGCACGGCATGAGGGTCTGCCGTGTAGGCGTCGATGAACTCCTGATAGGGCTGCAGCACCTCAGAAACCTTGCCCAGGCGTTGCACGCGGCCGCGGTGCAGCCAGAGCGCGCGGTCGCAAAAGGCCTCCACATGAAAGAGCACGTGCGAGCAGAACAGGATGGTGGATCCCCGCTCCTTGATCTGCATGATGCGGTCGAACGAGCGCCGCCCGAAGGCGCCGTCGCCCACCGACAAGGCTTCGTCGATGATCAGGATGTCCGGCTCCACGCTGGTGGCGATGGAGAACCCCAGCCGAATCATCATGCCGCTGGAGTAGGTCTTGACCGGCTGGTCAATGTGCTCACCGATCCCTGCGAAGTCGATGATCTCCTCCAGCCGGCTGTCGATCTCGGCCCGGCCCAGTCCCAGGGTTGCCGCATTGAGGTAGATGTTCTCGCGCCCGGTGAACTCCGGGTTGAAGCCGGAGCCCAGTTCCAGCAGCGCGGCGATGCGGCCCCGCGTCTGGATCTGCCCGCTGGTGGGCCGTACCGTTCCTGTGACGAGCTGCAGCAGCGTGGACTTTCCCGCGCCGTTCACACCCACCACCCCCAGCACTTCGCCGCGCCGGAGCTCAAAGCTCACGTCTTCCAAGGCGGTGAAGTCCTTGTACCAGGGCTGTTTGCGGGGCCACAGCAACTGCCACAACCTGTCGGCGGGCCGTTGGTACAGGCGGTAGACCTTGCCAGCCCCTTCCACACGGATGGAGGGGGCCTCCGTCACCCGAGGCCTCACCGCGTTGACCGGGGTTGCGGGCTCAGATGACATCGGCAAACCCCTTTTCCAGCCGCCGAAACACCACCGCCGCCAGCCCTGCCGCCGCTGCCGAGACCACCAGGTGCACGGCCCACTCCGCCAACACCAGCCCTTGGCCATTCATGAGCAGGCCGCGCAAGCTCTCGGCGGCCCAGGCCACGGGGTTGAGCTCGAACAACCCGCGCAGCCGCTCGGGCACCGCTGCCAAGGGGTAGAAGATCGGCGTCAGAAACATCAGCAGGCTGGTCAAGGCCGGCATCGCCTGCCCAATGTCGCGCAGGTACACACCCATGGACGACAGCAACAACGCCGCAGAGGCCGCATAAAGCAGCACTGGCAGCAGCCACAGCGGCAGCCATGCCATCTGAGGTGACAACTTGCCGCCCACGGTTGCCACCAGCAGCAACAGTGCCACCCCCACTGCGATATGGACCAACGCCGCGCCCACGGTCACGGCTGGCAGCAGCCCAAGGGGAAAGCGTACCTTCGTGACGAGATTCGGCTGCGACAGCACCGCCGATGGTGCCCGCCCCAGCACCTCGGCAAAGAAGTTGAACACCGCCAACCCGGCGAACACGTTCAAGGCGTAGGTCCAGGCGTCACCACCGCTGGGGCTCGAACCCGGTGCGCCCAGCGTGGGCCATCGCACCTGCATGAAGCCGTGGAAGATCAGCGTGAACACCGCAATCTGGGCCAGCGGTTGGGCCACAGGCCACAGCAGTCCCAGCCAGGAGCCGCGGTAGCGTCCGGCGAGCTCTCGCTTGAGCCACTGCGCATACAGGAACGACCAACGGTTCATGGCCTGCCCCCTGGCTGCCGCCCGGTCCCTAGAATCCAACAGCTGCCCAAGGCCGGTCGCGTTTCACAGGTTCCGAGCCTGCTGGGGGCAACCCATCTTCCATCCATGCGCGATCGCGACACCGAAATCATCGTCCACCCTCGGGATCTTCTGTCACTCGAGGGCGTCGAGCGCGTGCTCTGCGTGGCCCCTCACCCCGATGACGAGGTGCTGGGCTGCGGCGGTCTGCTGGCAGCGCTTGTTGACAGGGGGTGTGCGGTCCACACCCTCATTCTCACCGGTGGTGAGCAAGGTCGGTCTGCCGCTTCAGGCAAGGATGGCCAAGGAGTTGCGCTGCCTGATGATGCAGCGCAGGCCGCAACAGCGCCGCATCTGGCGCCGCATCTGGTGGCGCAGCGCTGCCAGGAGTCTGAGCGCGCCGCCACGGAACTGGGCACGCCGCCGCCGCACTTCCTGGGCTTTGCCGATCGCACCCTGCGTTGTGGGCCTGCACTGATCCAAGCACTGGCTGCTGCCATCGCTCAGCACGACCCTCAGATCCTGTTGCTGCCTTCGCTCTCCGAGCCCCACCCAGATCACCAGGCCGCCGCTCTGGCCGGGCTGAGCGCGGCGCGTGATGCGAGCTCCGCGCTGCACACCGTCTTGTTCTACGAGTGTGGCGCGCCGCTGCATGCCAACCTGCATTTCCCGTTCGACGATGTGGCCGAGCGCAAGTGGAGTGCGCTGAGGTGCTTTGCCAGCCAGCTCGACGTCGAAGACTACCAGCCTCATGCCCGCGCCATGGCGGCCCTGCGCGCCTTCGGGTTGCGTCCATCCTGCCGGCAGGCCGAGTCCTTCTTCAAGGTGGACCTGCAGGCTGTCCGGGCACGTGGCGCACTGGCTGCGTTGCCTCAGTGGCCCTGGGTCCGCCAGGGTCTGGGGCTCGCCAATGACCCAGATCAGGTACCGCTGGTCAGTGTGCTGCTCCGCAGCATGGACAGGCCCTGCCTGGCCGAGGCGCTGGCCAGCGTGGCCCTGCAGACGCACGCTCGTGTGGAACTGGTGGTGGTCAACGCCAGCGGTCATGCCCATCGCCCGCTGGATTTCCTGCCGCCCGGGCTG
>CAISJH010000645.1 GCA_903885585.1 uncultured beta proteobacterium | reverse complement strand
TTGAAGCTGAACATGCCGGCGGTGTAGCTGCGCTCCAGTGCCAGCGGCGCGCCGGCGAACAGCTTGCGCACCTCGTCGAAGGCACCGACGTAGCTGGCCGGGTTGCTGCGCGCGGTCTTGCCGATAGGCGACTGGTCGACGAACACCGCATCGGCCAGCCAGTCGGCGCCCAGCAGCTGGCCATGCGCCCCAGGCGTCTCCGTGGCCTTGCCGAAGTGGCGCGCGAGTGCGGGGTACAGCACGTCCTGCACCAGCGTGCTCTTGCCCGAGCCGGAAACGCCCGTCACACAGACCAGGCGTTGCAGCGGGAAGGCCACCGTCACATGCTGCAGGTTGTGCTCGGTGGCCTCTTCCAGGATCAGACGTGGCGTCGAGGCCTCCACCAGGCGCCGGAAGCCCAGGCCCACCTGCTTCTTCGCCCCCAGATACTGGCCGGTCAGCGTATCGGCACTGCGCGCGGCCTGCGGCGTGCCATCGAAGACGATCTGCCCGCCGCGCTCGCCCGGGCCCGGGCCCATATCGATCAGCCGGTCGGCCGCCAGCATCACCGCCGGGTCGTGCTCCACCACCACCAGGGTGTTGCCGGCGTCGCGCAGCCGGTGCATGGCCTGCACGATGCGGTTCATGTCGCGCGGGTGCAGGCCGATGCTGGGCTCGTCCAGCACAAACATGGTGTTCACCAGCGAGGTGCCCAGCGCCGTGGTCAGGTTGATGCGCTGCACCTCGCCGCCGGAGAGGGTGCGGCTCTGGCGGTCCAGCGTCAGGTAGCCAAGACCCACGTCGCACAGGTACTTCAGTCGTGTGCGGATCTCGTCCAGCAGCAGCTTCAGCGCCTCGTCCAGCATCGTCGAGGGCAAGCTCAAGCCATCGAAGAAGCGCTGCAGCCGCTCGATGGGCAGTTGCATCAGGTCGTGCAGGGCCAGACCCGGCAGGGCGTCGAGTTGCGCACGCGTCCAGGCCACACCCACGGGCAGGAAGCGGCGGTAGCGGTCTTCGGGGGAGGCCAGCACCGCATCCGCATCGGCCTTAGAGCCCAGCCGCCACAGCAGTGCCTCGAGCTTCAAGCGCGCACCACCGCAGTCGCCGCAGGGCGTGTAGCTGCGGTACTTGGACAAGAGCACGCGGATGTGCATCTTGTAGGCCTTGCTCTCCAGGTAGCCGAAGAAGCGGCGCACGCCGTACCACTGCTTGTTCCAGTTGCCCTTCCAACCCGGGTCGCCCTCGATCACCCAGTCGCGCTGGGCAGGCGTGAGGTGGCTCCAAGCGGTGTCGCGGGGGATGCCGGCATCCCCCGCGTACTTCACCAGGTCGTCCTGGCATTCCTTCCAGGCGGGAGTCTGCAAGGGCTTGATCGCGCCGTTGCGCAGGGTCTTGCGGTGGTCCGGAATCACGAGCCCGAAGTCGACGCCGATCACGCGCCCAAAGCCACGGCAGGTCTCGCAGGCGCCAAAAGCGGAGTTGAAGCTGAACAGCGCCGGCTGCGGGTCGGCGTAGCGCAGGTCGCTCTCGGGGCAGTGCAGGCCGGTGGAGTAGCGCCAGGTGGCGGTGGGCTCCTCCGCCACATGCACGTCCAGCCGTCCACCGCCGCGCTTGAGCGC
>CAISJH010000644.1 GCA_903885585.1 uncultured beta proteobacterium | reverse complement strand
GCCTCGCCCGATACCCTGCACGTGGGCGAGCAGGAGCTCACCCTGCTCAAGGCCTTGCGCAATCAGCTGGTGATGGCCATGCGCCTGCGAGGCGGTAGCGGGGGCGGCGGGGGCGGCCCGGCGGCCTGAAGGGGGCTCAGGTCACCGGCTTGCGCAGCCGCAAGCCCCACCAGGCGAGGGGTGCGCAGACTGGGACATCCCAGTTTTCTACCCAAGGCTCATCATGCAACTGCCCCTGCAAATCGTCTTTCATCAACTGGACCGCTGGCCGGGTGCCGAAGCCGTGCTGCGCGAACGTGCCCAACGGCTGGAGCGCTTCTACCCGGACATCATGTCCTGCCGCGTCGTCGTGGAAGAGACGCAGAAGCACCAGCAACTGGGCCGGCCCGTGGCGGTGCAGGTGGAAGTGCGCGTGCCGGGCCACGACCTGACCGTGAACCGCCAGCACGACACCGACTTCAAGGTGGCCGCCCGTGAAGCCTTCGAGGCCATGACGCGCCGGCTGGATGACCTGGGCCGCCGTCAACGGGAGCAGGGCTGGGAGCATGGCGCCAGCCGGGCCGGTGTGGTGCTGGCGGAGAAGGAGAACGCCGAATGAAGCACGTGCACCCACCTCCCCCGCCGCCCATCGAGGAAGTGATCGACGAGCGGCTGGCGCGCGTGGTCGAGCACCCCGACGGCTGGTACTGGGTGGCGCCCGACGAGCACCAGCAGTTCGGCCCCTTCGAAAGCATGGAGGCCGTGCTGGCCGACATGGACACCGCAGACGCCGGCCCCGACACGGGCCAGACGCTGGCAGAGACCGAGCGCGTGCTGGGCTTGGCCGACTGGATAGACCCCGAAACGGGCACCCTGGCCGAGGACACTCCCTTGCGGCTGGAAGATCACTGAGTCCTTGCGACGCTGGCAGCAACAGGCACCCGCTAGGATGCCTGCATGGTCCCCTGGATCGAGACTGCAGACCCCTTGCCCCCCACCGCCCAGGCCCTGGGACCGCACAGCGATGCGCCCGGCCTGCTGGCGGCCGGCCGTGACCTGTCCAACGTCCGGCTGGAGGAGGCCTACCGGGGCGGCATCTTCCCCTGGTTCAGCCCGGGCCAGCCCGTGCTGTGGTGGTCGCCCTCGCCGCGCATGGTCTTGCCGGTGCACGACTTCAAGGTGTCTCGCTCACTGCGCAAGACGTTGCGCCGCTTCATAGCCACTCCGGGCTGCGAGGTGCGCATGGACACCGCCTTCGATCGCGTCATGCAGGCCTGCTCCAGCACCCCGCGAGAGGGCCAGGCGGGCACCTGGATCGTGCCGGCCATGGTGCAGGCCTACACCGCCTGGCACCGCGCCGGCCGCGTGCACAGCGTGGAGACCTGGATCGACGGTGAGCTGGTCGGGGGGCTGTACTGCGTGGCCATCGGGCGCATGGTGTTTGGCGAGTCCATGTTCGCCCACCGCACCGACGCCTCCAAGGTCGCGCTGGCCGCCCTGGTGGCCCACTGCCGGGCCCACGGAGTGACGCTCATCGACTGCCAGCAGAACACGCAGCACCTGGCCAGCCTCGGGGCGCACGAGGTGTCGCGCGCACGCTTCGAAGAGCACCTGGCGGTGGCCACGGCCCTGCCGGAAATGGTCGATTGGTCCTATCATCAAACGAATTGGAGCCAGCTGCCGGCGTTGAAGGACCCCGCAGAACCCACCGCCAACACCGACGCCACGTGACCCATCCCAAAGAGCTCCCGCTCTCGTCGCTGCAGTTCTACGCAACGGCGCCGTACCCCTGCAGCTACCTGCCGGGCCGGCAGGCGCGCTCCCAGGTGGCCACTCCCAGCCACCTCATCAACGCCGACGTCTACTCGGGGCTGGTGGCTGGGGGGTTCCGCCGCAGCGGCATGTTCACCTATCGGCCCTACTGCGACGGCTGCCAGTCTTGCGTACCGATGCGCGTGCCCGTGGCCTCGTTCCAGCCCAGTCGCAGCCAGCGGCGGGCCTGGAAAGCCCACCAGGACCTGCGCGCCCGGGTGCTGCGACTGGGGTTCCTGCCGGAACACTATGAGCTGTACCTGCGCTACCAGTCCGGGCGCCACAGCGGGGGCGGCATGGACCAGGACAGTGTGGACCAATACACCCAGTTCCTGCTGCAAAGCCGGGTGAACTCGCGGCTGGTGGAGTACCGGGAACCGGGCTCCGCCGGGCGTCTGGGGGCACTGAAGATGGTGTCCATCCTGGACGTGCTGAACGACGGTTTGTCAGCCGTGTACACCTTCTACGATCCCGAACCTGGCGCCAGCTACGGCACCTACGGGGTGCTCTGGCAGATCGAACAGACCCGGCAACTGCAGCTGCCGCACGTGTACCTGGGCTACTGGATCGCGCAAAGCCCCAAGATGGCCTACAAGACGCTGTTCCGGCCCTGCGAGATGCTGGTGGACGGGCAGTGGGTACCCGGCGACTTCAGCCGCTGAAACCCCAGCACTCGCCATCAGCGGTGGCCAAGCCGTCGACCTGCAGCTTGAGCAGGTGCGCCAGCAGTGAACGACGGGCCACGGGGTGCAGGCCCGCAGGCACGTCAGCGTAGACCCGAGGCAGCAGTTCGTCCATTGGCACGGGCGCGCTGGCGGCCACCGCCTGCAGCGCCTGCAGCACCCGTGCCTCGCGCGCCAGCCGGTGCTTGATGAGCGCGCTCACCACCTCATGCGGCCGCGCCACCAGGAAGCCATGGCCGGGGGCCAGCCACTCGATGTCCAGTGCCAGCAGGCCACGCAAGGCCTCCAGGTAGACGGCCATGTCGCCGTCCGGCGGGTTGATCACCACCGTGCTGCCCTGCATCACGTGGTCGCCCGTGAAGAGCGTCTTCTCGGCCTCCAGCAGATAGCACAGGTGGTTGGAGGCATGACCCGGGGTGTGCAGCACCTGCAGCGCCGCGGTGGGGCCCAGCTCCAGCACTTCACCCCCAGCCAGTTCGCGCTGCGGGCTGAAGGTAGCGTCCTGGCCTGGGGAGTGTGCAGGGCGACGCCCGGCCACCGGGGCACCGGTCATGGCCGACAACAGGGCTGCGCCGGGGGAATGATCCACATGCGTGTGCGTCACCAGAATCTGGGTGATGGGCCCGGGCGCGGCCGCCTGCAGGGCCTGCAAGTGCGCCGTGTCCGCCGGGCCGGGGTCGATGACGGTCCAGCGGTTGGCCTGCGGACAGCCCACCAGGTAGCTGTTGGTGCCGGGGCCGGTCATCATGCCGGCGTTGGGCGCGGTCACACGGATCACCCTGGGCGACAGACGCACCACCCGGCCGGCCACGATGTCGGCATGAGCCGTCAGCTGGCCGGAGGGGTCGATCCGCCCGATCTCGGCCCAGGCGTGTTCGTCGGGCAGCACCACGCGCTGGCCCTTGGCCGACTCCGCCCGCCGCGGCATGGTCAGCGGCACCTCGGTCTGGGCACGGGCGTGGTCCAGCGCCGCCTGTGCGCTGGCAAAGCCGCCCAGCACCTGGAGCGTGCGGCGCGTCACCGGCAGCAGCTTCAGGCCGCGCGCCGGGTCCAGCGCCTGCGCGGGCGTGAGCCACATCAGCTCCACCGCCTCTCCGCCATCGGCCTCGGCGGTCTGCCCCACCGGGGCGTGCGTGACGAAGAAGCGGGTGTCAAAGCGCTTGGGCGTGCCGGGCGGCGTCAGCCAGTGGCTGAAGTAGGCCCACTCGCGCAGGTCGATGCTCAGGCGCAGTTCGTCGCACAGCGCCGCGATGGAACGCTCACCGCGCTGCATGGGCTCGCGCCAGTGGGCGTGGGCCCGCGCCATCTTGTCCGCATGGGTCTGTCCGGCAAACAGCAGACCCACCTCCTCGAAGCACTCGCGCGCGGCAGCCACCAGGTAGTCCAGGCCTCCCTCGGCCAGGCGCAGGGCCCGGCTCGCGGCCTCATCGTCCCAGCCCAGGCAATGGCGGTGCGCCTCACGGTCGCGCGCATCCAGCACCCCCCCTGGGAAGACGGCCGCACCACTGCGCAGATCGCCATCGCGCTCGGCCCGGCGCAGCATCAGCACTTCCACACCGCCCACGGGCAGGTCGCGCAGGACGATGACGGAAGCCGCCTTGCGGGCGTCGGCAAAGGGGTTGTAGGCCACAACCTCAGGCATCAGGGGATCAGGCATCTCGGAGGCAGGCATCAGGTTTTGAGACATGGGTCAGGGCAGTCGGTGGGACCGGGAGCGCCGGGCGGGCCGAGCGAAGCGGAGGGCCAAGCCGGCGCGTGGAACGCGCCGGCCCCGCTGGTCACGGTCGACAAGGTTCAACGGATCACGCCCGCGGCGCGCAGGCTCTCGATGTCGGTGTCGGCAAAACCGCACTCGGCCAGCACCTCGGCCGTGTGGGCGCCGATGGCGGGCGCAGGCCGAGGGTGGTCGGGCACGCTGCGGTCAAAGCGGGGCGCCGGGCCGGGTTGCACCACGCCGGCCACCTCCACGTAGGTGCCGCGGGCCACGGCGTGCGGGTGTTGGTGCACCTCGCCCAGGGCCAGCACCGGCGCAAAGCAGACGTCCGTGCCCTCCAGCAAGGCGCTCCACTCGTCGCGCGTGCGGGTGCGCACGGCCGCAGCGATGGCCTCGCGCAGCGCCGGCCACTGCGAGGCATCACCCTGCAGGCGCAGGAAGCGCTCGTCCAGCCCCAGGCGCTTGACCATCTCAGCATAGAACTTCGGCTCCAGCGAGCCGATGGACACGTGCTTGCCGTCGGCGGTCTCGTACACGCCGTAGAACGGCGCACCACCGTCCAGCAGGTTTTCGCCGCGCTTTCCGGGCCAGCCGCCCGCGGCCAGCATGCCGTGGAACATGGACATCAACGAGGCAGCACCATCCACCATGGCGGCATCCACCACCTGCCCGCGCCCGGAACTCTGCCGCTCGAAGAGCGCGGCCATCAGGCCGAAGGCCAGGTAGAGCGCACCGCCGCCATAGTCGCCCACCAGGTTCAGCGGCGGCACTGGGGCACCG
>CAISJH010000643.1 GCA_903885585.1 uncultured beta proteobacterium | reverse complement strand
GCAGGTCGACGTTGACCTTCACCGTCACCGGCACGCCATGCAGCGGGCCCAGGGTGTCGCCGCGCCGCCGGGCGGCATCGGCGGCATCGGCTGCCGCCAGCGCCTCGTCGGGCAGCACATCGACGATGGCGTTCAGCGCCGGGTTGACCGTCTGCACACGGTCGAGGGCGGACACGGCCGCCTCTCTGGCAGACACCGCGCCGGCGCGGATGGCGGCAGTGAGTCGATACGCAGGCCAGCGCCACAGGGGTTCAGACATCACGCGGTCTCCAGTTGAATGGTGACCAGAGCGTACCCGCTGCGCGCACCGGCGGGCGCGAAGGGCTTGCCCCGCATCAAGCCCTAGGGCGCGGTCGGGCCGCAGGATGGGGCATGCGTTCAGATCAGGCTCGCGCGACACCGAAGGGCGTGCGGGCCAGAACCGGCACCAGGTGGCCGACCCACCTGCGGGCGGCTTTCAGCCGCTTTCTGCACCGGCGCCGCCGGCTGGGCCACTTTGCTCGCCACCCGCTGCAGGACGCCCTGGCCGGCCGCGGCACGGCCATCGCCCTGCCCGGTGCCCCGCCCGATGCCATCACGCAGGACCTGCTGGAGGTGGCGCGTGACGAGCCCGAACAGGCCCTGCACCGCCTGCATTCGCGCCTGGAGGGCCTGACCACGCGCGAAGCCGCCGCCCGGCTGGCCCGGCACGGGCCCAACCTCGTGGAGCATGAAGGCCCCCTGCCCTGGTGGCGGCACCTCTGGCACTGCTTCCTGGACCCGTTCAACCTGCTGTTGACGGCGCTGGCCGGGGTGTCCTGGGCGACGCACGACCTCAAGGCCACGGTGGTGATCAGCACCATGGTGGCGCTCAGCACAGCGCTGCGCTTTGTGCAGGAGCACCGGTCCAGCCGCGCGGCGGAGTCGCTGAAGGCGCTGGTGAGCAACACGGCCACCGTGATGCGGCAGGGGCGACGCGAGGTACCGATCAGCAAGCTGGTGCCCGGGGATGTGCTGCTGCTGTCGGCGGGCGACATGATCCCGGCCGACTGCCGCGTGCTGGCGGCGCGCGACCTGTTCATCTCCCAGGCGGCATTGACAGGCGAGTCGCTGCCGGTGGAGAAGTTTGCGCAGCTGGTGGGCCCGCTGCAGGATCCCGACCCCCTGGCCCAAGCCGACCTCGTGTTCATGGGCACCAACGTGGTCTCCGGCACCGCCACGGCGCTGGTGGTGCACACCGGGGCGCGGAGCTTCTTCGGCGCGGTGGCGGCGCATGCCACGGCCACCGACACCGGCCCCAACGCCTTCCAGGCGGGCATCAACAGCGTGAGCTGGCTGCTCATCAGGTTTGCCGCCATCATGGTGCCGGTGGTGCTGCTGATCAACGGCCTCACGAAGGGCGACTGGGTGGAGGCCTTCTTCTTTGCGCTGGCGGTGGCCGTGGGTCTGACACCCGAGATGCTCCCCATGATCGTGACCTCCACCCTGGCCCGGGGCGCCGTGCAGCTGGCGCGCCGCAAGGTGGTGGTCAAGCGGCTGGACGCGATCCAGAACCTGGGCGCGATGGATGTGCTGTGCACCGACAAGACCGGCACCCTGACCCAGGACCAGATCGCGCTGGCCCAGCACATCGACCCGCTGGGCCGGCCCTCGGACGAGGTGCTGGCCTTCGCCTACCTGAACAGCCACTACCAGAGCGGACTCAAGAACCTGCTGGATCGGGCCGTGCTGGACCACGTGGAACTGCCCACCGAGCTGAAGCTGGACGAACGCTACCGCAAGGTCGACGAGGTTCCCTTCGATTTCCAGCGCCGCCGGATGTCGGTGGTGGTGGCCGAACGGCGCGACGGCCAGGAGCACCACGAGCTGATCTGCAAGGGCGCGCTGGAGGAGATGCTCGCGGTGTGCACACGCGTGCGGCTGACCGGGAACACGCAGCAGCAGGAAGCCGACGACGCGCCTCTGGACGACGCGATGCGCGAGCGCGTGCTGCAGGTCAGCACCCGGCTGTCGCTCAGCGGACTGCGCGTCGTGGCGGTCGCGATGAAGGAGTTGCCACCCCAGCAGACGGTCTACAGCGTGGCCGATGAGGCCGACCTGGTGCTGGTGGGCTACATCGCCTTTCTGGATCCACCCAAGGAGTCGGCCGCACCCGCCCTGCGCGCCCTGTCGGCCCATGGGGGTGACGATCAAGGTGCTGACTGGCGACAACGCGCAGGTGACTGCGCAGGTGTGCGCCCAGGTGGGCCTGCCAGAGGGGCAGGCGCTGCTGGGCCACGAGGTGCAGGCCATGAGCGACGCCGAACTGGCCCCGGCAGTCGAAGCGCACCAGGTCTTCGCCAAGCTGAGCCCCCTGGACAAGGAGCGCATCGTGCGCGCGCTGCGCTCGCAGGGCCACGTCGTGGGCTTCATGGGCGACGGCATCAACGACGCGCCGGCGCTGCGCGCGGCCGACCTGGGCATCTCGGTGGACTCGGCCGTGGACATTGCCAAGGAGGCGGCCGACATCATCCTGCTGGAGAAGAGCCTGATGGTGCTGGACGAAGGCGTGGTGCAGGGCCGCACCACCTTCTGCAACCTGCTGAAGTACATCCGCATGACCGCCAGCTCCAACTTCGGCAACGTGCTGTCGGTGCTGGTGGCCAGTGCCTTCCTGCCTTTCCTGCCCATGCTGCCGCTGCACCTGCTGGTGCAGAACCTGCTCTATGACCTCTCGCAAATCGGCATCCCGTTCGACCGTGTCGACGAGGATCTGGTGGCGGCACCCCTGCAGTGGAAAGCCGAGGACATCGGCCGCTTCATGCTCTTCTTCGGCCCCGTGAGTTCGGTCTTCGACCTGTGCACTTTCGGAGTGATGTGGTGGGTGTTCTCAGCCAACACCGTGGCGGCGCAAGGCCTGTTCCAGTCGGGCTGGTTCGTCGTGGGCCTGCTGACGCAGACATTGATCGTGCACATGATCCGCACGCCCAGGTTGCCCTGGCTGCAGAGCCGGGCCTCAGGCGTGCTGACCGGCCTGACCGCGGCCGTCATGCTGCTGGGCCTGTGGCTGCCGGCCGGGCCCCTGGCGCACTACTTCAAGCTGCAGCCGCTGCCCGCCGCCTTCTATGGCTGGCTGGCCGCTCTGCTGCTGGGCTATGCGCTGCTGACCACGGCCATGAAGCGCTTCTACATCGGGCGCTTCGGCTGGCAGTGAGCCTCGGTCCAAGCCGGCCCGCGGCGCAGGGCAAGGCGGGGTGCGCGGTGCGCAAGCTCAGCGGTCCAGCCGCCCCGAGGCCGAGACTGTGGGCCTGTGAACCATTCCGCCACACCCGCACTGGCTAGGGCGTGCAAGTTGCAGGAGGCCCATACCGCAGCGCCGCCCCGACGCACCAAGGCCGCAGGTGGCCTGCCCGCCACGCTGGCGCTGGCGCTGCTGGCTGCGCTGGCGGGCCCGGTGCTGACCGGTTGCGCCCTGCCCCGGACCGACCAGCCTGCGCCTCGCGACTTGCCAGCGGCTTGGTCTGCGGGGGCGGCGGCCTCTACCGGGCCGGCGCTCGACGCCGCGTGGTGGCAATCGTTTGAGGATCCGCTGCTGAGCGCGCTGGTCGCGCAGGCCTTGGCCGCCAACACCGAGTTGCGCGTGGCCGGGGCACGTCTGCGTGCCGCACGCGCCGCCGCGGCCGTGGCGGACGCCGGGCTGTGGCCGTCGGTGACCGGATCAGTGTCGGCCGCGCGCAGCACCGCCACCACGGGGAGCGAAGCCAGCACACGCGTGAGCGCCGGCCTGGACGCCGCCTGGGAGCCCGACCTGTTCGGTGGGCAGCGCGCTGGCCTGGCCGCCGCCCGCGCCGACGAAGCCCAGGCCGTGGCGCTGCAGGCCGCCGTACGCGTCAGCGTGGCGGCCGAAGTGGCCCGGCTGTACGTGCTGGCACGCGCCACCCAGCGCCGCCTGGCGCTGGCGCGCGCCAACCTGCGCGGCCAGGACGAGACGCTGCAGCTCGCGCATTGGCAGGCCCGCGCCGGCCTGCTGAACGAGCTGGACGTCGAACAGGCCCGGCTCACCCGAGAGCAAAGCCGCGCCCTGATGGCAGCCCTGCAGGCCGGCCTGGCACGCACCCGGCATGCGCTGGCGCTGCTGCTGGACCAGGCCCCGCTGGCGCTGGACGCCGCGCTGGCGGCCGAACCGCCGACGCAAGCGCAGGCGCCGGCGCAAGCACAGGAGCAGGCCCAGGGGCAGGCGAAATCCCTGTCCGAGGCGGTGGCGGATGCCAGCGCAGGGCTGCCACGCGCGCCGGCCAACGTGGCCCTGGGCGTGCCGGCCGATCTGCTGCGCCGGCGGCCCGATGTCGCCGCGGCCGAGCAGGCGCTCACCGCAGCCACGGCGCGCGTGGCGGTGGCCGACGCGGCACGCCGGCCCTCGTTCGCGCTGACCGGCTCGATCGCGCTGGACGCGCCGCACCTGGGTGGGCTGCTGAAGACGGGCAACCGGGCCAGCTCGCTCGTCGGCCGCCTGGCAGCACCGTTGTTCGACGCGGGCCGGCTGCGCCAGCAGCTGGAGATCCAGTCGGCCGCCCAGGACCAGGCCCTGGCCAGCTATGAGGCCACGCTGATGGCGGCGCTGCGCGAGGTGGAGGATGCCTTGTCCGACATCGCGCAGGGCCGCGAGCGCGTCCAGGCGCTGCAGGCGGCCCTGGACGCCGCCCGCCAGGGCGCTCAACTGGCGCGCCACCGCCAGGCCGCCGGCCTGAGCGACTTCGCCACCGTGCTCGACGCCGAGCGCGCGCTGCGCGCCACCGAGGACGCCCTGGTCACCAGCCAGGCCGACCAGGTGAGCGCCATGATCCAGCTCTACAAGGCGCTGGGCGGGGGCTGGGCGTGGCCCGTCCCACAGCCGTCCCCTTTGTCCACCGGATCGGCCGCCCGATGATCGATCCCGCCAACCCGCCCTCGGCTTCGTCCGCCACGGCGGACGAAGACTGGGCCGGCCCAGGCCCGCGCCGGCCGGCCTGGAAACGCCTGCTGCCGTGGGGCCTGCTGAGCGTTGGCGTGATCGGCGCCGCTGCGCTCTGGTGGTGGTCGGGACAGTCCGCGAAGAGCGAGCCGCGTTACCAGACCGAGCGCGTGACGCGGGGCACGCTGCAGGTCACGGTGGTGGCCAACGGCACGCTCGCACCCACCCGCGCAGTCAGCGTGGGCAGTGAGCTCTCGGGCACGGTGGCGCGCGTGCTGGTGGACGTCAACGACCGCGTGCGCAAAGGGCAGTTGCTGGTGGAACTGGACACCTCGCGGCTGCAGGACGAGATCGCCCGCGCCCAGGCCGCCTTGGCGTCGGCACGGGCTCGGGTGGCGCAGACGGCGGCCACGCTGCAGGAAACCCGCGCCCAGGCGGCGCGCAAGGAAGAGGTGTGGCACTTGTCGGGCGGCAAGGTGCCCTCGGCAGCGGAGCTGGACGCGGCGCGCGCGGCCGTCGAGCGCGCCGTGGCCGACGCGGCCGCCAGCCAGGCGGCCGTGGCCGATGCGCAGGCCGGGCTGCACGCCAGCCAGACCAGCCTGGGCAAGGCCTCGATCCGCGCGCCCATCGACGGCGTGATCCTGACCCGCTCGGTGGACCCGGGCAATGCCGTGGCGGCCTCGCTGCAGGCGGTGACGCTGTTCACGATCGCTGAGGACTTGAAGCGCATGAAGCTGCAGGTCAATGTGGACGAGGCCGACGTAGGCCAGGTGCGCGAAGGGCAGACGGCGCACTTCAGCGTCAGCGCCTGGCCCAGGCGGTCCTACCCGGCGCGCATCACGCGTGTGGGTTTCGGCTCCACCACGAAAGAGAACGTGGTCTCTTACCTGACGGATCTGGAAGTCGCAAACGACGATCTGAGCCTGCGCCCGGGCATGACCGCCACCGCCACGATCGCTGCGGTGGAACGCCCGGACGTTCTGCTGGTGCCCAATGCGGCGCTGCGCTTCAACCCATCTGTCGCAGCCGCGCCGGCCGCCGCCTCGGGCAGCTTGCTCAGCCGCTTGATGCCGCGCATGCCCTCGGGGGGCGGGCAGCGGCGTGCAGGACCAGGTGCCGGCCCCGGCGCAGCTGCCGGACAAGGCGCGCCGCGGCAGGTCTGGTTGCTGCGTGAGGGCTCGGCCGTACCGACGCAGGTGACCACGGGCCTGAGCAACGGTCGCCTGACCGAGGTCAGCGGTGCCTTGCAGGAAGGTGAGTTCGTCATCGTGGACCAGTTGTCCAACCCTCCCTGAGCCCTTGCGTCAGCCCGTCGATGAATGTCGCCTCGCCATCCGCGCTGATCCGCCTGCTGGGCGTCACCAAGGTCTATGGCCAGGGGCCGGCGGCCTTCAAGGCGCTGGACGGCGTGGACTTGCAGGTGCAGGCCGGCGAGTTCGTCGCGGTCATGGGCCCCAGCGGCTCGGGCAAGTCCACCGCCATGAACATCCTGGGCTGCCTGGACACGCCCACGGCCGGCGAGTACCGCTTTCGCGGCGTACGGGTCGACCAGCTGGACCGGGACGCGCGCGCCCGGCTGCGCCGCCACCACTTCGGCTTCGTCTTCCAGGGCTTCAACCTGCTGGCGCGCACCAGCGCGCTGGAGAACGTGGAGCTCCCGCTGCTCTACCGCGGCGAGAGCGCGGCCGCCCGCCACGCGCTGGCCCGCGAGGCCCTGGCCTCGGTGGGCTTGCAGGGGTGGGAGGGCCACACCCCGGGCGAACTTTCCGGCGGCCAGCAGCAGCGCGTGGCCATCGCGCGGGCCATCGTCACCCGGCCCACGGTGTTGCTGGCCGACGAGCCCACCGGCAACCTCGACACCCAGCGCGGGCGCGAGATCATGGCACTGCTGGTTGACCTGAACCACTCTCGCGGCATCACGGTGCTGATGGTGACGCATGAGCCGGAGATGGCGGCTTTCGCAGGGCGCATCGTGCGCTTCGTCGATGGCCGGGTGGCGGACGACCGCCCCAACGGGGCCCCGACCGACACGGCCTCGGCAGAGGCCAAGCCTGCCACCACCGACGCCGACGCCGGCACGGGCGCCGCTGGCCCCGTGGTCGCTGACCTGCCCGAGGCCTGCTGATGCTGTGGAACAGCCTGCTGCTGGCGCTGCGCTCGATCCGGCGCAACCTCATGCGTTCCTTCCTCACGGTGCTGGGCATCGTGATCGGCGTGAGCGCCGTGATCACGATGGTCACGCTGGGTCAAGGGGCCACCCGTGCAGTCCAGGACCAGATTGCCAGCCTGGGCAGCAACCTGCTGCAGGTGCGGCCGGGGCAGCGCCTGGGGCCGGGGGGCGACGGCGGCGCCCCCACCTTCGTCGAAGGCGATGCCCAAGCCATTGCCACACAGATTGGCGGCGTGCGCGCCGTGGCGCCCGAGGTCCGCCGCGGCGTCACGCTGGTGCAAGGCGCGCGCAACTGGTCCAGCAGCGTCGTCGGCACCACCGCCGCCTACTTCGACACCAACAATTGGGTGCTCGCAGACGGTCGGCGCTTCGACGAGGCGGAAGAGCGCGCGGGCGCGTCGGTGTGCATCGTCGGCGCCACGGTACGGCGCGAGTTGTTTGGCAGCGCCAACCCCCTGGGCGAGCCGCTGCGCGTGCGGCAGTTCTCCTGCACGGTGATCGGCCTGCTGGCCGCCAAGGGGCAGGCCGCCATGGGGCTGGACCAGGACGATGTGGTGCTGCTGCCGCTGCGCACGGTCCAGCGGCGCGTGACGGGCAGCACGCGCATCAACACCCTGCTGGTGTCCATGCGCGACGACAGCGACCCGGCCCGTGTCAAGGCCGCCGTGGCGCAGCTGCTGCGCGAGCGCCGCAAGCTGGCCGATGACGAGCCGGACAACTTCAACGTGCTCGACACGCGGCAGATCGCGCAGACGCTGTCAGGCACCACCGAGATCATGACCACGCTGCTGGGCGCAGTGGCGGCGGTGAGCCTGCTGGTGGGCGGCATCGGCATCATGAACATCATGCTGGTGAGCGTGACCGAGCGCACGCGGGAGATCGGCATCCGGCTGGCCATCGGGGCGCTGGAGCGCGAGGTGCTGCTGCAGTTCCTGATCGAGGCGGTGGCGCTGGCCGCCATGGGCGGCCTGGCCGGCGTGCTGCTGGCCGCGCTGGCCAGCGTCGGCCTGGCCGCGCTGATGGAGGTTCCCTTCCTCTTCAACGCCAGCATCAACGGGCTGGCGCTGGGCTTCTCGGCCGCCATTGGGGTGCTGTTCGGCTACTTCCCAGCGCGGCGCGCGGCCCGGCTGGACCCGATCGAGGCGCTGCGGCGCGAGTAAGTCTGTGAAACGCTTGCACGCGCAGACCCGCCCGGGCGCTCCGCGCTCGCTGTCAGACGCGGCACGCCGGGCCTCAGCAAGCGCTCAGCTGGCAGCGTGGCCCACCGTCTGCGCCAGCAGCAGTTCATGGTCTGCCGACAGCCCCATCGCCTCCGACAGCCCCGCATGGTCGAACCAGGCACGCACCACGGTGGCCAGCCCGGTCGACGCACTGAACAGGTAGACGTTCTGCGCCATCGCCCCGGCGCAGGTGAACGCGTAGGCGCGGCGGCGTGCGGCGGGCACGAGCTTCATGCGCGTGTGATCGGCCACGAAGATCAGGTCCAGCGCCGCCTGGTCGACAAAGTCCTGATAGCCGGTGACGCGCCGCACGTCACTGGCCACCTCCAGGCGCAGCGCATGCTGCGTGGGGTCGTACAAGTGCAGGCCGTTGGGCAGTGCCACATGCAGGTCCACCTCCTGCGCGTGCAGCGCACTGGGCGCCGTGCGGCCGCCTTCAGCCGGCCGGTTGACGCCCGCCGCAGCCCACAACAGGTCCGACAGCAGTTGCTCGCTCAGCGGCTGGGTGGAGAACTTGCGTTGGGACTGCCGGTGCTGCAAGGCCTCCATCAAGGGCATGCCACCCGCGCGGCTGGGCGGGGGCAAGGGCGTGAGCGCCGCCGCGGGCCCGGTCAGGGGCAAGGGCTTGTTCTGGCCGATGAGGCCGAGGGCGAGCTTGGTCAGGGTGTTCATGGGCGGCGCCGGAGGAAGTGCATCTGCCGACGCTAGGCGGCCTCTGCAAGCGCCGCTTGAGCGGGCGCAAGGCTCAGCAGGTACGCATCGGGTGGCAGTGAGGCCGGCTACGCCCGGGCTTGCGCAAGCGCCGCGCCCGCGTAGGCGAGCCAGCTCGCCAGATAGTGCTCGTGGCTGCGGTCGGCGAGCAGCCAGATGCGGTCGTGGTCGCGGCGTACCAGCGTGACCGCGATGTCGGCCAACCGCGCGCGGACGGCGCTGCCCAGTGTCATCGGCAGCGAGTGGCTGTCGACCAGACGATGCAGCAACTCGTCCACCCGGGGGCCCTGCAGTTCCAGGGCCAGCGTGCCGTCCGACTGATCGACCGCGCAGGCCAGCGCGTCGGCAGCCAGGGCGGCCATCGCCGCGTCGGCGGCAGCACGCTCGGTGGCGAGCAAGACCACTTCGCTGGGGCTGCGCCAAAGCAAAGAGGTGCCCTGGCTCTGGCCGTCGCCCAAGGCCTGACCCGGCGACGGGACGCCCGTCACGCCGGCCGCCCGCAGCGCGGCGACCAGCGACTCGCCTGGGCCGGGCAGGTGCCGCAGCGCAATCACCGCCAGCGGCTCGATGCGGCGCACCGCCACCGGGCCGGCGTCGAACTCAGGCGCGGCCATGCAAGCGCTCTCCTTGCGGG
The DNA here is from genome assembly GCA_903885585.1 of uncultured beta proteobacterium. GTDB lineage: Bacteria > Pseudomonadota > Gammaproteobacteria > Burkholderiales > Burkholderiaceae_C > Rubrivivax. The sequence goes on along the minus strand of CAISJH010000643.1, from coordinate 3,401 downwards.
TCGAAGAACGGGGTGGCCACCACCTCGGCATCGATGGCCGTGCCCAGGTGGTGCACGGTGATGCGCTCTCCCACGCGCGCGCGGCCGCGTTGCAGCATCGCCAGCGCCACCGGGTGGCCGAGGTTGGGGCTGTCGTGGCTGGAGGTCACAAAGCCTTCGATCGTGCCAGGCGGCCCTGGCGGCGCTACGGCGTGGGCACCCACGGGCAGGCGGGTCTTGCGGTCCACCGGCACCAGGCCGACGAGCTGCATGCGGTTCGCATCCAGCGCCGCCGGCCGCAGCAGCGAGCGGCGGCCCACGAAGTTGGCGGCCTTCTTGGCGATGCCGCGGTCCATGCCGATGTCGCCGGGCAGCGTGGTGCCGTCGGTGTCGCCGCCCACGTGCAGGAAACCTTTCTCGGTGCGCATCACCATCAGCGCCTCGATGCCGTAGGGCACAGCCTCGAAGGCCTGCCCGAACTGCCAGAGCCGATCCAGCAGCGCCTGGGTCTGCAGCGCGGGCAGGTTGATCTCGTAGCCGAGCTCGCCGTTGAAGCTGGCGCGCAGCACGCGCATGCGGGTGCCGGCATATTCGGTCTCGCGCATCGTCATGTGCTGCATCGCGCCGGGCGCCAGCGTGGCGTCAAAACCCGCGGCCTCCAGCAGCGCCCAGGCGCGCGGCCCGCTGACGGTGACGTTGCCCCAGGCCGAGGTCACGTTGGTCACCAGCACGCGGTGGTTCACGTACTCGCACTGCAGCCATTCCTCGAAGGCCAGCGCCACGCGTTCGGCGCCGCCCGAGGTGGTGTTGACCCAGAAGTGGTCCGGCGCCAGCCGCGCGACGATGCCGTCGTCGAAGACCACACCGTTCTCGTTGATGAGGAGGCCGTAGCGCGCGCCGCCCACGGGCAACGTGGACATGGTGCCCACGTACATCAGGTCCAGGAACTCGGCCGCATCAGGCCCGAAGACCTCGATCTTGCCCAGCGGCGAGCCTTCGAACAGACCCACCGTGCGCCGCACCTGCAGCGCCTCGCGCTGCGCCGCCTGCTCCAGGGTCTCGCCAGCCTGAAGGTAGGCCGCGGGGCGCAGCCAACCGCCGAACTCCTCTAACAGGCCCTGCCGTTCGGCGTGCCAGGCATGGCCCGGCAGGCGCTTGAGCGGCTTGTGGCGCTCACCCGTGCGCCCGCCGGCGATGGCGTTGATCGTGACCGGCTTGAACGGCGGGCGGAACTTGGTGGTGCCCACCTGCGGCGGCGTGCGCTGCGTGTGGCCGCCCATCAGCACGAGGGCGTTGACGTTGCTCGTCTTGCCCTGGTCGGTGGCCATGCCCATGGTGGTGTAGCGCTTCAAGTGCTCCACCGAGCGGTAGTTCTCGCGCGCGGCCAGGGCCACGTCGCTCTCGGCCACGTCGTTCTGCAAGTCCACGAAGACCTTGCCCGGCCGGCGGCCGAGGGCGGACAGCGCGGCTGCCGAAGGCCGGTTGTCAGCTGGCACCTCGCCCGCATCGACCTGCCCGGCGCAGGCGCCCACCACCGTGAGGCCCGGCAGTTCCAGGCTCGGCACGAACATCGAGGCGCGCTCGTCCCAGCGCAGTTTGCCGCCGGCCATGGAGTACAGGTTCACCGCCGGCGTCCAGCCGCCGGCCACCGCAATGCAGTCGACAGCGAACTCGTGCCGCTGGCGACCGTCGTGGCTGATCGCCGTGGCGCCTGTCACCGCACGGCCGCCATGAACGGCCACGACGGCGCTGGCGAGGTGAACCGGCACGCCGGGGGGCGCCTGTGCGCCAGCCGCAGCCCGGTGGTCGACGATGGCGGCCACCTCGATGCCCAGCGCCTGCAGCGAGTGCGCCACCCCGTAGGCGCTGTCGCAGGCGGCCACGATCAGCACGCGGCGCCCGCAGGACACGCCGTAGAGCTCGGCATAGCGCTGCACCGCGCTGGCCAGCATCACCCCAGGGCGGTCGTTGTCGGGGAACAGCATCGGCCGCTCGAAGGCGCCACAGGCGATCACGATCTGCTCGGCACGCAGCTTCCACAGACGTTCGCGCGGCACGCCGGCAGGCGCCTGGCCGCTGTCGTCCACCGTCTGCACTGCCGCGGCGAGCTGGTGGTCGTACAGGCCGAAGACGGTGCAGCCCGTGTGCACCCGCACACCGGCCTGCTGGGCCTGTGCCGCCAGCGCGGCCACCCGCTCGCGGCCCGCCCCACCCTGCGCAGCGGCCCACCCCCCCAGCCTCGGCTGGCCTTCCATCAGCAGCACCTCTCGGCCAGCGCGGGCCGCGCGGATCGCCGCCTCCAGGCCCGCCACGCCGCCACCCACCACCAGGGTGTGCACCTGCACCGACACCTCGTCGTAGCGGTCGGGGTCGGCACCGGTCTGGGCCTCGGCCGCGTGGCCCAGACCGGCCGCGCGGCGGATAGCCGGTTCGAACCAGCGCCAGCCCGGCCACATGAAGGTCTTGTAGTAAAAGCCCGCGGGCAACAGCGCGGCGAAGCGGGCGTTGAGGGCGGCCAGGTCCCAGCGCAGGCTGGGCCACGCGTTGCCGGGGCGGGCCACCAGGCCCTCGGCCAGCGCGATATCGGTGGCGCGCGTGTTGGGCGTGCGCCGGGCGCCGTCGCCCACGTCGACCAAGCCGGTAGGCTCCTCCACGCCGCAGGAGAAGACGCCCCGCGGCCGGTGCAGCTTGAAGCAGCGGCCCACGTGCACCGTGCCGGTGGCCAGCAGCGCCGAGGCCAGTGTGTCGCCGGCGTGGCCCTGCAACGCACGCCCGTCGAATGCGAAGCGCAGCGCTTGCGAGCGATCGACCCAGGCCCCGGCTGGCGCGGGGAGGCGGTAGCCACTCATGGGACCACCCTTCGCGCGTGGGTGCGGCTCGGCCTGCTCATGACGCCGCCTCTGGAGGCATCTCGGTGATGGCGCAGACGGCACTCACCTCATGCGTGACCGTGTCGCGCCTCACGTTGAACCACATGCCGCAGCCGTAGGTGTGGCGCCAGCGCTCGGCGTGCGAGCCCTTGGGGTTCTCGCGAAAGAAGAGGTAGCGGCCCCAGGTGGCGTCGTCGCAGTCCAGCGGCGGGCGCGCGATGGCGGTGGTGCCGCCGCAGTGGAACTCGCTGGCTGCGCGCAGCCCACACCAAGGGCAGTGGAGTTGCATCATGGGGTGCCTTTGCCTGCGCGCCTCAGTGCGCAATACCCGCCGCAGCCGCTTCGTCGATCAGCCTGCCGCTGTGGAAGCGCTCGAGTTGGAACGGTTCGGCCAAATCATGGTTTCGGCCGGTGGCCAGTTGGTGAGCCAGCGTCCAGCCCCCCACCGGAATGGCCTTGAAGCCGCCCGTGCCCCAGCCGCAGTTGATGGACAGGCCCGGCACCGGCGTGGGGCCGATGATGGGGCTGGAGTCCGCCACCACGTCCACGATG
>CAISJH010000642.1 GCA_903885585.1 uncultured beta proteobacterium | reverse complement strand
GCTGGGCTGATTCCTCAGTCAATCAGCTTGCCGCCGTCGTGAAAGGGATAGGGCCCTTCGAACCTGCCGACAGCGGCAACGTGCGTCACCATACGCCCTGGACCGCTCCAGGCATGCAGATGGAAGCCGGGTGGCTCCAGGATCCAAGCCGATGCCGCGTCGGGTACCAGGTCCAGGCAGACCTGGTGGGCAGGGCTAGGCGCGGTGGACGCAACTGCGCTGCCGACCCGGCTGTAGATCGTTCTGTGCAGGTGCCCGCAAATCACCCGCTCGATCGTCGAGTGCCCCGTGAGGATCTCGGCCAGCGCGTCGGCGCCTTCCAGCAGGCCGATGCGATCCATATGGCCGATCAGCGTTTCGAAGGGTGGGTGGTGCATGGCGATGACCGTTGGCTCCCCACGGTGTCTGTCCAGCGTGTCGGCAAGCCACTTCAGACGCTTCGTGCACAACCGGCCATGCGGTGCACCAGGTTCGACAGTGTCGAGAGCCAGTAGTCGCAGACCGTGTTCGCCTAGACCCACGCTGTACTGCACAAACTCTCCGTCGCCCAGGTAGGCGTGATCTTTGAAGCTGCGCCGCAACTGCGCACGCTCGTCATGGTTACCGGGCAACAGGAACAGCGGCATTGATAAGGGAGCGAGCATGCTTGCCAGATGCTCGTATTCGCCAGCACGGCCGAAGTCAGTAAGGTCGCCTGTCAGCACCAGCGCATGGGGACGCTGCGGCAAGGCCTCAATAGCTTGAACAGCCGCGCGTAGATATGGCGCCGTATCCAGGCGCCCATAGGCTAGCCTCCCCGGCTCACGTATGTGCAAATCGGTTAGTTGTGCAAACAAGGTCTTCATGCGCTGTCTTTCAGAGCCGCCGCCATCATGCGCGCCGGGTCGATATTGATGTACACCATGTCACCTGCGGCGGCAGGACAGTCGCGGGACTGGTCGGAGATGATGGGTTCGCCCTGCCCGGCCACCGACAGCCGCAGGTGTACGCGGTCGCCAAGAAACGTGCGCTGCACCACGTGGGCCTGCCCCCAGCCTGCTCCATTCGCCGGCAGCGACGGCATCGACCCGGTACGGACCTGCACATCTTCTGGCCGGACCAGTACGGTCTGACCACCGACCAGCGCGTCAGGACACTGCAGTTCAACGCCCCCCAGCGGCAGTCTTCGCTGGCCATCGACGCGCAACCGGTTGACGCGACCTAGAAACTCGGCGACGAAAGGATGACTAGGCTGGCGGTAAAGGTCTTCGCCGCGACCGACCTGCACAACTTGTCCTGCCTGCATGACTGCCAAGCGGTCGGCAATGGCCAGGGCCTCGTTCTGGTCATGCGTGACGTGCACAGCGGTGATGTGAAGGGCGCGCAGCAACTGGGCAAGCTCATCGCGCAGCGCCTCTTTGAGTTTGGCGTCTAACGCAGTCAATGGCTCATCTAGGAGCAGAACGCGGGGCTGCACCGCCACCGCCCTAGCCAGGGCCACGCGCTGGCGCTGGCCGCCCGAGAGCTGAGCTGGGCGGCGCTGCTCCAGCCCGCCCAGGCGAACCAGGTCGATGACCTCGCCAACGCGCTGGCGGATCCTGTCCGGCGCAAGGCCACGCACACGAAGCCCGTAGCCAATGTTGGCCTCTACCGTCATCTGGGGGAACAGGGCGTAGTGCTGGAACACCATGCCCACTGAACGCTGTTCAATTGGCCGCGATGTGACATCGTCGCCGTTGAATACAACACGCCCGCCATGGTCAGGGTCGACCAGACCGGCGATGACGCGCAGCAGCGTGGTCTTGCCGCAACCAGACGGACCTAGCAGCGCCAGCACTTCACCAGGCTCCACAGTCAGCCTGGTCGGTCGAAGCGCCTGAGCTCCGCCTTGGTAGGTCTTGGCGCAGTCGATGACCTCGACGCGCGTACGCTCAACGGCTAGCGGCTGGTGATGATCCATGGGTGTTCTCGATCCAGCGGGCCAGCGCCTGCATGCCCCAGAGGATGGGCAGGATGACAATAAAGAAAACCAGCGTGTAAGCCGACCCGATCTCAATGCGCATCGACGCGTAGCTGTCGGCCAAGCCCACCGGCAGCGTTCTTGTCAGCGGGGTGTGCAGCATCCAGGTCAGATTGAACTCGCCAACTGATAGGGTGAAGACCATCAGGCTGCCGGCCACAATGGACGGCGCCACGGCAGGTACCAGCACTCCCAGAAACCGCTGCGGGAAGCTTGCGCCCAGCGAGCGAGCTGCTTCGTCCAGGGATTGCAGATCGTCGCGGGCAAAGGCCGCCGCCACCGTGCGCACCATGAAGGGCAGTGTGAACACCACGTGGCCCACGAGAATGAAGGCGAAGCTCTGGCGGAAGCCGCTGATCTGGCCGTAGGCCAGAATCAACGCCAGCGCGCTGGCCAGCCCTGGCACGGCCACCGGCAGGGTCAGCAGCTCTTCAAATAAGCGTGCCGCTCGGGTCCGACTTCGGGCCAGCGCCCAAGCGCAAGGCACACCCACCAACAGCCCTACAACTACGCACGCCAGTGCGAGCAGCACTGAGCGCCAGGCGGTGGAGCCATAGAGGGCCCATACCTCCTCTATCCAACGGGTGGTCAGGCCGCTGGCCAGGCCGCGGCTGAAGTTGTTGGTCAGTCCGGCGGTGATCGACACCAGCATGGGCAGCACGGTAAACAGCGTCACTGCCACCGTGATGGCCAATAGAACCGGGGTGTCGACTCTGCCGCTCTGCGTAGCCTTCATGCGCCCGCTCCTTCGGCGGAGCCACCGAATCGGCGTGCTATGAACAGTACCGCCCATGTCATCAGCCCGAGCGTGATGGACAGCGAAGCTGCCAGCGCAAAGTTGGCATAGTTGGTGAACTCGTTGTAAATGGTGATGGGCAGCACCTCATGTCGGCTGGCCAGCGTGAAGGCCGTGCCGAAGGCGCCCATCGCGGTAGCAAAGAGGATGGCGCCGACGGCCAACGCCGTGGGCTGCAGGGCCGGCCACCAGACATCACGCACGATGTGCCAGCGCCGCGCCCCCAGCGAGCGCGCAGCCTCTTCCAGTTCGTGCTCCATGCGCTCGACCACCGCGGTAAACGAGGCTATGGCGCGAGGCAGAGAGAAGTACACGTAGGCCAGGAACAAACCAGTGACGCCGTAGGCGAACGTGATCCGCTCTCCCATCAGCGCGTCGGTGAAGCTGGCGAACGGCCCTTGCCGTCCTCCGATCAGGATCACGAAGAAACCGACGATGACACCCGGAAACGACAGCGGCAGCGTCAGCACGGCCAGCAGCAGTCGACGCCCGGCGAAGGAGCGCCGCCCGAGGTACAGACCCACTGCAGCCGCCACCGTCAGCGACACCAGCGTCACCGCAGCCGAGAGCAGCGTGGTCTGCACCAGACTTTGCAGGTAGCGCGGTTCTGTGAGCACCACGAAGTAGGTGGCTGCGCCCTTTCCTGCCGGCAGCAGCATGAGCTGCACCATGGGAAGCAGCCAGAAGGCTGCGAACACCACGGCCGCCGGTGCGACGCAGGCCGCCAGCACCAATTACTGTGCCTCGCGCAGATAGCGGTCGGAGAAGGCCTTCTGCACCTCGGCCATGCGGCCGTAGTCGACGGTGCGAGCCCGGGCGTACTCGCTGGCCGGCAGGAAGCGTGACTGCGCTTCCTTGCTGATGGCTGAAGTGCGCACAGGGCGCAAGAAGGCGTTCGCCCAGATCGCTTGGCCTTCATTGGAGAGGATGAAGTCCAATGCCTTCTGCCCGTTGGCCGCATTTGGGCCCTTGGCCACGGCACTCATGACGTAGGGCACTACGACAGTACCCTCTGCTGGAATCACGAATTCGACGTTGGCCTTGTCCTTGTACTTTGCGCGGTACGCGTTGAAGTCGTAGTCGAGCAGGATCGCGATCTCGCCTGACAGAACGCGCGCGTAGGACGTCTGCTTCGGCACGATGGGTTCGTTCTTCTTCAGCGCCTTGAACCACTCAATGGCGGGACCGAAGTTGTCCAGGCTGCCACCACGGGCGTTGTTCACCGCCACCGCGCCCACGTAGCCAACGAAGGCCGAGGCCGGGTCAAGGTAGGCGACGAGACCCTTGTACTCGGGCTTCAGTAGGTCGGCCCACGAGCGCGGCACGGGCTTTCCCTTGAGAGCGTCGACGTTGACCATGAAGCCCAGGGTACCCGAGTGGATGGTGAACCAGTGGCCTTCAGGATCCTTCAGACCGTCGGGGATCTCGGCCCAGCCGGCGGGCTTGTAAGCAGCCGTCACGCCCTCCTTCTTGGCTTGGATGCCAAAGGTGACGCCGTAATACGCCATGTCAGCCACGGGGCGCGCCTTCTCGGCAACCAACTGTGCCAATGTCTGGCCCGAGTTCTTGTTATCCGGAGGGACAGTTATGCCCGTCTTGTCTTTGATGGCGCGCAGCTGGCTAGCCCAGTCTGCCCACTCTGGCGGGCAGTTGTAACAAATGGCGCTTTGTGCCATGGCGCTGGCGCCGGCCAGCAGCCCGAAAGCGACAACAGCCGCCTTCAGCAGTCGAGAGGGAAAGAGTTTCATGATGTGATCCTTTGTGGCTGTGAGTAGGAACAAACAAGGGACGTGGTGCGGGCAGCGGCGATTGATTCGCCCTCCCGAAAGTGAAGGTCCAACGTGACGCTGTTGTGTGGGCCGAGCGGGACCGCGCCGGCCAGCGCTTGCACCAGGAGCTCAACGCTGCGCCGGCCGATCTCAGTACTTGGTTGCACGATGGTTGACAGGGCAGGCGTAAGTTCTTCCCCCAGGCCGATGCCGTCGAAGCCAGCCACCGACAAGTCTTCGGGGACTCGAAGTCCGACCAGGTGCGCCGCGCGCATGCAGCGGATGGCCAGCAGATCGTTGGAACACACCACGGCAGTCGGTGCCTGCGGCAGAACTTGGCTGGCGGCCAGAAACTCGGCCATGCGCTCGGTGGCACCGTCCATGAAGGGGACCTCCAATAACTGAGGCTTCAGGTCGGCAGCAGCCATGCCCTCAAGGTAACCCTTATGGCGCTGCTGGGCACGGTCGGAGGAGGCCATGGCGCCGCTCACCATCAAGATGTGCCGATGTCCAAGCGCGTGCAGTCGCGCCACCAGCGATGTCACCGCAGTGCGTCCGTCAACCGAGACGCAGGGGTGGCGAGCATGACGGTTGTAGACCAGCACATACGGCGCCTTCGCCGATCGCAGCCGGGTCAGGACTTTCGACCTTGCAGCGTTGGCCACGCACACGATCAACGCATCGACCCCGCGCGCCAGAAGCAGGTTTGCGGCGTGGTCTTCATGCGCCAGCTTGTAGTCGGTGGTGAACGGCACGATCGAGTAACCGGCTGCCGAGGCGGCCTGCGCGATGCCCTGCAGGCATTCGGCAAAAACCGGGTTCAACAAGGTCGGCAGCACCACGCCGAGTGCACGCGAGCGTTGTGTGCGCAGCGAACGGGCACTAACGTTGGGGCGATACCCCAGTGCGGCGGCAACCCTCTGCACACGTTCGCGCAGTTCCGGCCGGACAGTGTCAGGCGCGTTGAAAACACGCGAGACAGTCGCAGCCGACACACCAGCCTCTTTGGATACGTCGCGAATCGTCATCGATGCAAAAACAGACGGTGAGAAATCTGTAATCGATTTCATATTACGCCTAGCTTGTGACGATTACGTGACGATCTGATCCTGGGATATACCCTGTCCTCTCGTCGATCTGTTTGGGCAGTTGGCTAGCCCATCCTCCCGACGTTCAAGATTCGACATCCAACTCACAGTTCACGGGAAAGCCGCCATTTGCCAGTGACTACCGCTGGCCGACAGCCATCGATCGGCGTTGCCTCCTGACTTACCGCTATAGACTG
>CAISJH010000641.1 GCA_903885585.1 uncultured beta proteobacterium | reverse complement strand
GTTGATGGGCGGCGTGGCGGCAGGTGCAGCCACTGAAGCGTCATCCAGCGGCAAGGACAGCCGCGCCGCCGAGGGCGTCGCTGGAGTCGCTGGCGCCGAACGGCCTGACGGCAGCGTTGGGGCGGCCAGGGTCACCGCATGAGCACCCCCCAGGAACTGCCGCGCTGGATGGACCTGCTGGTCCTGCCGCTGCTGAACCTGGCGCTGGCGCTGCTGGTAGCCGGCCTGGTGGTGCTGGCGGCCGGCTTCCAACCTACTCAGGTGCTGGCGCTGCTGGTCAAGGGCGCGTTCGGCTCCAAGGCCGGCATCGGCTACACGCTGTACTACGCCACCACCTTTGTCTTCACGGGTCTGGCCGTGGCCGTAGCCTTTCACGGCGGGCTGTTCAACATCGGCGGTGAGGGCCAGGCCATGATGGGTGGGCTGGGCGCCGGCCTGGCGGCCCTGGCCTGGTCGGCCCACCTGCCCGCCTGGGCCATGCTGCCCGTGTTGGTGCTGGCGGCTGCGCTGTTCGGGCTGGCCTGGGCGGCGGTGCCGGCCGCGCTGCAGGCTTGGCGCGGCAGCCACGTGGTCATCACCACCATCATGTTTAACTTCATCGCCTCCGCGCTGCTGTCCTACCTGCTGGTGCACGTGCTCAAGGAGCCCGGCAACATGACGCCCGAGAGCCGCGCCTTCGCCGAGTCCGCCCGGCTGCCGGGCGTGCACGAACTGCTCGGCGCCCTGGGCATCGAGTGGCCGCGCACGCCCTTGAATGCCAGCGTGGGGCTGGCCGTGCTGGCCACCCTGGGCGTGCACCTCCTGCTGCGCCACACGCGCGCCGGCTACGCACTGCGCACGGTGGGTTTCTCGCCCGAAGCAGCGCGCTACGCCGGCATGGCGCCGCGGCGCGTGGTGCTGGGCTCCATGGCGCTGTCGGGCGCGTTGGCGGGCTTGGTGGGCGTCAACGAGATCGCCGGGGTGCACGGGCGGCTGCTGCTGGACTTCGTGGCCGGGGCTGGCTTTGCAGGCATCGCCGTCAGCCTGATCGGACGCAATCACCCCGCGGGCATCGTGCTGGCTTCACTGCTGTTTGGCGCGCTCTACCAGGGCGGGGCTGAACTGGCCTTCGAGATCCCCGGCTTCTCGCGCGACATGGTGTTCATGCTGCAGGGCCTGATCGTGCTGTTTGCCGGTGCCATGGCGCAAGTCACGGCGGCGTGGTTCGCGCGGGGTTGGGCACGCCGGCAGCGGCGCCGTTCGCCAATTGCCGAGGCCAACGCGTGACAGAGTGGCTGGATCCCACCCTGCTGGGCACGCTGGTGGCCAGCACGCTGCGCGTGGCCACGCCGCTGATCCTGTGCGCGCTGGCTGGCGTGCTGTGCGAGCGCGCCGGCGTGATCGACCTGGGCCTGGAAGGCAAGATGTTGATGACGGCGTTCGTGGCCGCCAGCGTGGGCTCCGCCACCGGCTCGCCTGCGCTCGCGCTGGCCGCGGCGCTGATCGTGGGGGTGGCGCTGTCCATGCTGCACGGCTACGCCTGCGTGAGCCACACCGGCGACCAGGTGGTCATGGGCATGGCCATCACCATGACCGCCGCCGGGCTGACGGTGGTGCTGGCCATCGCCTGGTTCTCGCTGGGCGGGCAGACGCCGCCGCTACCCGAGAGCGTGCGCTTTGCGCGGTGGTTCGAAGGCGCGGCCGATGCCGCCGCTCAGGTGCCCGTGGTGGGCAGTCTGCTGCGCTTTGGCGCGCTGGCGCTGCTGGGCCACACCGCCTTCGTCTACGGCGCCTTTGCGCTGGTGCTGGGCGCCTGGTGGCTGCTGTACCGGACCCGCTTCGGCCTGCGCCTGCGCGCCGCCGGCGAGAACCCCGCCATGCTGGACGCGGCCGGCGTGTCGGTGACAGCGCTGCGCTACCAGGCGCTGGCCCTGAACGGCGTGCTCGCCGCCCTGGCCGGCGCCTACCTGGTGCTGGCGCAGAACCCGGGTTTCATCCCCAACATGACCGCCGGGCGCGGCTACATGGCCCTGGCCGCGCTGATCTTCGGCAAATGGCACCCCGTGGGCGCGCTGTGGGCCTGCCTGCTGTTCGGCTTTCTGGACGCCGTGGCCATTCGCCTTCAGGGCGTGGCGCTTCCCGCTGCCCTCGGTGGCAGCGAAGTGCCGGTGCAGGCGATCCAGGCCCTGCCCTACGTGCTGACCGTGGTGCTGCTGGCCGGCTTCATCGGCAGCTCCAGGGCGCCGCGGGCACTGGGGGTTCCGTATGTCAAGGAACGGTGAGATGAGCTTGGACCCTGGCTGGCTTGGACCTCTTTGGGACGCCGCCCGACGGGTGCGGGCCCACGCCCACGCCCCCTATTCGCGCTTTGCGGTGGGCGCGGCGGTGCTGGACGAGCAGGGCCGGGTGCATGCGGGCTGTAATGTGGAGAACGCCGCGTACCCGCAAGGCTGGTGCGCCGAAACGTCGGCGCTGGCGGCCATGGTGTCGGCCGGTGGTCGGCGCGTGCAAGCGCTGCTGGTGGTGGGCGAGGCGGCGGACCCGGTGACGCCCTGCGGCGGCTGCCGCCAGAAGCTGCGCGAATTCGCCGCCGAAGACTGCCCCATCATCGTGGCCGACAGCCGCGAGGTGAGGGGCCGCTACACCTTGGGGCAACTGCTGCCTGTCAGTTTCGGGCCGCAACATCTGAGGCAAGGCCCAGGCGATATCCACAGCAGCGAGGCTCCCGAACCCCATGCTGGCGTGGCGCCTGCGCCTGCTCCTCACGCCACCACCACGATCCACGCTGGTCCTGAAGCCCCGCCATGACGACGCCTGCTGCCGACCTCGCCGATCCCATCGCCGCCTCGGCGGCCACGTTACGCGCAACCGGGCGCGCGCCCCGCATCGCCGTGGTGCTGGGCAGCGGCTGGAGCGGGCTCACGGGGTGGATAGAAGACGCCGTGGAGGTGCCCTACGCCGAGCTGCCGGCATTTCCCCGACCCACGGTGGGCGGGCATGCGGCGCGGGTGGTGCTGGGACGCATCGGGCCGCACGAGGTGGTCCTGCTGGCCGGGCGCAAGCATGCGTATGAAGGCGGCCGAGCCGATAGCATGAACGGCGCCATCCGCACGCTGGCCGCGCTGGGCGTGCAGATCCTGGTGCTGACCAACGCCGCTGGCAGCCTGGACCCGGCCGTTCCGCCCGGTGGCCTGATGCTCATCACCGACCACCTGAACCTGCCCCAGCTCTCGCCGCTGTGGGACGAGCGCGATGACCGCCGCTTCGTCGACATGACCGACGCCTACGACCCCACCTTGCGCGCCCGGGCGCTGGCAGCTTCGGCGCGGCAGGGCGTAGCGCTGCACGAGGGGGTGTACGCCTGGGTGGTGGGGCCACAGTTCGAGACGCCGGCCGAGATCCGCATGCTGCGCACCCTGGGGGCGCGGGCGGTGGGCATGAGCACCGTGCCCGAGACCATCGTGGCTCGTCATGCGGGGCTGCATGTGCTGGGCCTGTCGATGGTGACGAACATGGCCGCCGGCATGGCGACACAGACACTCAGCCACGCCCAGACCCTGCGCCAGGCGCAAGCCGCAAGCGAGCGCGCCTGCGCGGCGCTGGCAGCCATCATCCAGGCTCTGCAATGAGCGCTTCCAGCCACCGTGACATGACGCCTGACTCCAGCTTGCCTCCGACAGTTGACAGCGACCCTGCAGCCAGCGCACGCCTGGCCCTGGCTTGCCTGGACCTCACCAGCCTGAACGAGGGCGACACCGAAGCCGACATCGCCCGGCTGTGCCGCCGCGCCACGGGCCCGTTCGGCAGCACGGC
>CAISJH010000640.1 GCA_903885585.1 uncultured beta proteobacterium | reverse complement strand
ACGGTGCGCTTCTATATCGCCGAAGGGTTGATGGATCGGCCACACGGCGCCAAGCGTGGCGCCTGGTACGAAGAGCGGCACCTTCAGCAGTTGCTGCTGATCCGCCGCTGGACGGATGCCGGCCTGAGCCTGGATCGGGTGAGGGAGTTGCAGGCCGGTTCGCCCGAGGAGGCACCGCCCCGCCCGATCAAACCCGGCATGGTGGAGGTCTGGAGCCGCATCTCGCTCGCCGACGGCGTGGAGATCCAAGTGGAGCCGGGCCGTGCTGGCATGACGCCCGAGCAGGTTCGAACCTTCATCCAGGACGTGACGGCCGCTTACCGCCGGGCGCGAGAACCTGGCAACACGTCCCACTGAGGTAAGGCATGCCGGTGTCACCTCGCCTGAGGTGACAGTGCCGATCGGCACCGTCTTTGCTGGCGTAGCCTGTCGCCCTGTCGGTCTGGTTCTTTCCACCGTGCCTGCCCTGAAGATTCTGGAATGTTTTCCAGGATGTTACGGATGAAACCCGGCTCCCGACCCCCGATTTCACGACCTAGGGGCAGGGTTCAGGGTATGTCCTGATCAGGTAGATCTTCCTGGCAGAGTGGCTCACTAGGTGAACTGGACGAATCCACAGTGCTGCTGTGTGGTCCCGGTTCAAACATTGGCTACAGGTGGAGGGCCAATGGAATGACAAGGCTGCTTTTTGCCTGCCGCAGACGAGGCGACCTTGGCGGCGCCTGAAGCAAGCTCTATAAGGAGAGTTGCCTAAGGCGCCCAAGCCCTGAGGCTTCCTCGCCTTGCCCATAGGGAAGCATCAGGCCACAGACTCGGGAATGGGTTTTCCTTAAAGTACGCGATTGCCGCCATTACGTCGGCCATTGTGTTATCGCGCTCCAAATTATCCATACCGGCATAGTAAATAATTTCAGATTCCGGTTCATGTTCAATTTCTTGTATCTCTTCGTCTGAGATGAATCCGGTTGAGTCAATGAGCTTGCCACTGGGATGCATGTTTGCAAATCTTCGGTCTTCCCCATCTATTGCGCTGACGCCAACAATGGGCCAACCTGTCAACTCGAGAATCGCTTTAGAGAACCAAGAGCTTAGATGTACAGAGTAAACAACTTGAACTTTTTCAACCGGCGAGAGTTCTTTAACTATTCCGAGCCACTCTTCGTTCCTATCAAACTCGGATTCGAGAATAGACCAAGCGCTTTCAGCCAGTTCTTCAAGGCTGGGGAACGGTCTATTCACACCGGGAAGAACGAAACTTGGTAAACCTTCCGCAGATATTTCATCTCTCCGGGCTTTGACAATGTCTATCACTGCATCAGGCGAAGGATATCCGTCCTGACCAACAGTGTGATGAAGATTTGAGGATCCGGGAACACGTTCTGCTGCAGTCCCGACAATTGCGCTAAACTTATCAAGAATCTTTTTTAACATATCAATATTCCTTTCGGGTCAACATGGATGGACAGTTGGTATAAGGATTCATATTTATACTCTTGAAATCCAATTTACCAGAGAGCTGGCTTGGTAGACCTCCGGTCTAGGTTGGCCAAGAGATGGGTCACACATCAGCACTGGGTAGATGAGTTTTCGAGAGGCTTCTGAAGCCAGTAGCTTGTTTGATCCACGAAAGGCTCCGATCAGTCCACCAACAATGCAAGCGTTGGTATCGGTATCTCCACCGAGAAGTAAGGTTTCAGCCAACGCAGATCGCAGTGAAGACCCTCTCGCAAGGTGGTAAAAGGCGTAGGTGAAGGCCAGGCGCACATATCCAGCTTGCGGGTGAGCAGGCGGTAGGTTGCCATCGATGGCTTCTTCCATCCACTCAGCAGCTTCACTGCCCTGACCGACCAAGTACGATTGCGCGGTCTGTACTGCCCCATGGCTGTCACCTGGGTTCAGTATTAGGTGACGAATGGCTAGCACGTAGGCAGCATTGGTCGCACAGCATGTCATGTGGGGATGTGTCAGCCGAGCGTCTGCCATGGCCCATTCGATAGCCTGCTGCTCGGAAACACGCGCTGAAGCAACGGCTAACGGCGTTATCCGCATCAGCGCACCGTTGGCCTTGCTTTCAAGGTTGTTCAGTCGAGCTGCCCTCGATACAACGGACGCTGGGTCATTGAGTTGATATCCTTGAACACGTAAAGCACTAGACGTTGCCATTCCGATGTCGAATGGCTCAGAGTTGGCCCAGTCAACGTAGTACCGAGCAGCAAGATTCTGATCGTAATCGCCATCGCGTTCAGCTAAAGCTCGAAGCAGACACAGCGTCAACTCGCCATCGTCCGTGATCTGTCCGGGAGCCAAACCGAAAACCCCTCCGCCCGGCATATTCAGCGCACGATCTACATCGTTTCTCATGGGCCGGCGCCCCAAGAACTCCAATACACCACCGGCGGCGTCACCCACCAGAGCTCCCACTATGGCCCCATATCCGGCGCTCTGTGAAGGAGGGAGATCCAACGGTAGGATTTGCGAATTCAATTCAGTCATTGCTCTACCTTCCAATCCAAGCAATTCACGTACACGCCGTGCTGATCCTAAAACTCTCTTTGAAGGCTGGCGTTGCAGATCAGATCTCGACTCTCTAAGATTCTGGATGAAGACACTGTAGGCCTTGAATATATTTTGAAATTTGTCATAGGCTTTAACACCCAAGAATCTGCTTGAAACCTCAGCTAACTCTTCCCGGCAGGCCTCCTCAATCTCCTTGACAGAGATATCTCGGAACAATTGATTGTCATAAACCGACTCCTCAGTCTTTGCGGCCAGTGCTCGAAGCGATGTATCAAAATCATCTCTGGCTTTGAAGTATCGATGGATGCTTTCCGCCTTTATCTCAATGGCATTACCAGTTTTGAAATCACCCCAGGTAGTGCCATGCACAATGATCAGACCAATAGACTTGCGCTTGGGATAGATTGCTTGGCAGATACCGACAAAGTAGCCTCGATAGTTCCCCTTGGTCACGGAGAACTCCACGGTTTCACCTGGAGTGGCCCACACCGTGCCACCTCCACCACCATAGTTGCGCTCTCCCAAGCACATCGACCTCAGCCCATCGGCGATCCTGACTTCACCCACCTGGTGCTCGGCGTCAACAAGCAGCATTCTTTTCTTCATGAGCCCCCATCCTTCACTAGGCAGATTTCATGGTGACCAGCGGATCGTCTGACCTGCTGCTCTTTTCCATGCTGGGGACTGTTGGTGCTCCATGTCAAACGACTGGTCAGATGCGTTGTCCCTACCTACGGTAGAGGTCTGAACAGGTTTTCCGTCTGTTTTTGTCGGGAATGTGCCGGGCCAGTGTGAGAGCAGGTCGGGGACCCGGATCTGGACAAGCAGGTCCCTCAGATACTTTTCCCGTCACTGGTTCGACCCACAGGAGGGCTGTGAGTGCCTGCCTGCAAGCGTGGTGGCCGTAGACACGCCCATCCTGATCAGTAATGACGGGGGTGCGGCGCGTACTGCTCACTTGGTTGGCCAAGGCCAGCGCTGGAGCCTTCCATCGTGACTGCCTTGCTAGCAGCCGAAATCGTCCAGGATGTGGGCGGTGGCGAGGTGAAGCGGCGCGCGCAAGCTCAAGCTGTACCGGTGTTCCAGGGTGGTTGTTCGGACTGGACACGCTTAAGTCCGGGGCTGGGAGGTGCGTCAAGCATGGAAGTGAACTGCTTGAACTTGTCTGCGTCCAGTCTGAAGAAGACCTGATCCAGCACCACGGGATGAGCCTGCTCGCCGGCTGCTTCGAGCGTGAAGTCCGAGCGACTGCTTGCCAAGCAGACTGGCAGCGTGATCGATCACATCACGCTGCTCGGGCATCACCTGCAAACAACTGGTGGACATCTACTGTCTAAAACAACAGCAGTATTTCCTCGGGGGTCCGTTGACCGGGTCTGAGCCTCACTAGCTCGCCCTGTGAGCTACCCCACCTCGAAGATCGTCCCCGTCTGCAACCAATTGAGCGGCATACCTGACCGCTAGGGGACGGGTTTGGCGTTCGGGATTTTATTGACAGCTACGTGGTTGTTAAACAGTTATATTGACACCACAGCGTCAATGAACCCACCCCGCTACGTTCGACCGTCCTGCCGGGCGCAGGCATTGCTGCAACAACATTTGCTCAGGGACTTTCAAAATGATGGAATCGATCGAAGGGGCGTTCTTCCTGCGCGCTGCCGATGATGACGGGGTTCACCCCGTGCTCGCCGGCGTCAAGGCGCAGGGGCGGCTGGACGGACAGCTCTTCTCGCTCACGCTTCGCCAGACCTATCGCAACACCAGCAGCCGAACGCTGGAGGTGGTCTACACCTTCCCGCTGCCGCTCTCAGCGGTGTTGCTGGGCCTCTCGGCCGAGTTGGCCGGTCGCCGGGTCGACTGCGAGGTGATGCCCCGTGCCCAAGCCGAGGAGGTGTACGAAACCGCCCTGGCCGAGGGAGACGCTCCGGCGCTGCTGGAAGCCGGACCCGACGGCCTGTACACGGCCAACATCGGCAACCTCAAGCGAGGCGAGGAGGTGGTGCTGGAGATCCGCTTTGCGCAGCTGGTGGCCTTCGAACAGGGGCGACTGCGCCTGGCCGTGCCCATGACGATTGCTCCACGCTTCGGCAACCCCGAGCTCTCTGGCCTGTACCCGCACCAGGTGCCCGAGGTGTCTTTGCAGGCGGACTACCCGCTGGAGTTGACTGTCCAGGTGGCAGGGGACTTGGCCGCAGGCGGCGTGGAGTGCCCGACGCACCCGACCAAGTGCGCCCCGGTGGATGGCGGGTTGGAAGTCACGCTGGCCGAAGGCGCCCGGATGGACCGGGATGTGGTGCTGCTAGTCACGCCGCAGGAAGCACGGCCTCAGGTGCTGACCTGGTCGCAAGGAGTAGCGCTGGCGGCCTTCGAGGTGCCAGTCGCACCTAAGGCCGAAGGGGCAGGGGGGCTGGCGCTCAAGCTGCTGGTGGACTGCTCGGGTTCCATGGGCGGTGACAGCGTCGCTTCTGCCCGGCGCGCTCTGCTGGGTGTGGCGCAAGGTCTGAACCTGGAAGACGAGGTGAGCTTCACCCGCTTTGGGACGAGCTCCGAGTTGGTGATGCCGCCCCAGCGCTGTGCTCCTCAGACGCTCAAGCGGCTGAGCGAGGCGGTGGAAGCTACGGACGCGACCTTGGGTGGCACAGAGATGGAGTCCGCGCTGCTGGGTGTCTTCGCTCTGCCTTCCTGGCTGCCGGCCGCAAAATCGACCAAAACCAGCCGGAGTGAGCCTGGCAGAGTTTCTGCCTCAGCCGTGAATTGCGCCGACGTGCTGCTGATCACCGACGGTGAGGTCTGGGACACCCAACGCATGATCGCCTCAGCCCAGCGCAGCGGGCATCGGGTTTTCGTGATCGGTGTGGGCTCCTCGCCTGCCGAAGCGGTGCTTCGCCATCTGGCCGAGGCCACGGGCGGGGCATGCGAGTTCGCCACCCCGGGCGAAGCGCTGGAGGCGGCCGCCAGCCGGATGCTCGGTCGCATGCGCCAGAGCGTTTGGACTGGGCTGCGGGTGGATTGGGGGCCTGTGGGGACGCCAGAGTGGGAGTTGCCCGCTCCGAAGCGTGCTTTTGGGGGCGACACGCTGCTGTCGCTGGCCGGTTTTGCCAAGGCTGGAGATGCCCGAAGAGCGCTGGGTCAAGACCACTCGCAAGATGTGCGGCTGCTGGCTTGCGGCGCCGATGGGCAAGAGCTGGAAATCGGCCGGGTCTGCACAGTGGCTGAATCCACTGGCGACGATCTGCCTCGGATCGCTGCTGCCAGGCGGCTGGCTGCGTTGGATGCGAGCACCGTTCAAGACTCGACGGCAGAGCGCAGGGGGGACGAGGCTGCCCGGGAGCAGGCGAAATCCACTCAGACACAAGCTCAAGCACAAGCCCTGGCACTTGAGCACCGGCTGGTCAGCCGCCACACCCACGCAGTGCTGGTTCATCGCAGGGACGATGCAGACAAGCCAGAGGACGAGTCGCTTCTGCACCGCGTGCAGTCGATGCTGGCTGCGGGCTGGGGGAACTCGGGGCGGGTGGCCAGCTCGCCCGCCCCGATGTCTGTGGCGAGCGTCAAATACAGCATCACTCCAAGCGGCGGCCAGAAGATTGCTGCCAGCGCCATGCGCAGAAAGCCCGCCAAGGCGAGCTTGGGAACTCCATCCCTCTGGCGCTCGGCGCGCACGTCCACGCCTACGCTGGCTGCTGATGCGATGGACCACATCGAGATTCCGGCATTCCTGCGCAAACAAGCAGATCCAGACGTCTTTACGCAGGCACCGCTACCCGTTGCTCAGTACACCACCTTGGCTGAAATCTCCGGTGCCATAGCCGACCACCTGGCCCGTGGGGGTGCAGTGGAAGACTTGCCCAGCCTGGGCAGCGGTTTTCAGATCGACCCAGCGTTGAAGGGTGCCTACACCCAGGCGCTTGCGGAGTTGCGGAGCTTGACGGCTGAGGAGCCACTTGTCTGGCTACTGCTCGCCTTGTGGATCGCACAGCGCCCGGCTCCTGACGGCAGCCCAGCCATGGCCGCCGTTCTGGTGGGGCCGGTGACGACGGCGGGCTTGATCCCAACCGACATCGGACGCGCTTGGCAGGTTCTGGAGCGTCACCTAGGTGCTGTGTCCTCTCACTCCAAACCGGTCTCCAAGCCCGGACGCCTGCGCAGGCTGGCAGCGGCGCTATCTGGTACTGGGGCCTGACCTGTCCCCGATACAGCCGACGCCTGACCTCAGCCTCCACGGCGGTGATCGGGCTTTGGCATTTCCTTCAGGTTGACCAGCCTCGGCACACATTGCACCGACGCTGTCCTCCAACCCCAGGGCAATTCATCAGCAATAGCTCTCCGTCTGCGTGCATTGACTGACAAGGCGCGCAGGCGGCCGGCTCTGCACCTGGGGCGCCTCAGCGCGGACTGAAGGCAAGGTTTCAAGGCGTGCGCCAGCGCAACAAGAGCACTGCAAAGCAAAGACTCGCCATCGGCACGCGCACTCGCACTCGCACTCTCAGGGGAGATGAACATGCAACAAGACTGGTGGTACGCGGACGGCGAAACCCGCAGGGGTCCGGTGGATATGGACACTCTTCGTCAGTTGCTGCTCGAGCGAAAGGTCTCTGAGGCCACGCTCGTGTGGAAAGAGGGAAGACAGATCTGGACCCCCCTTGGCGAGGTTGCGGAGCTGAGATCCGTCGCTCAGGCGGTTCCTCCCGAGTTGCCGAAGTCTGCTGCCCAGGTGGACGTGGCAGGTCTTCCACTGGCGGGCGCAGGCCGGCGCTTTTGGGCAAGGATCATCGATCTCTGGCTGATCGCGCTGCCAACATCGTTTACGGCTTCCTTCGCGCTATCGAGCGTCTCGCTGTCTTTTGCCCTCTGGATGCAACAGCCTGGTTCGGAGTACGCGTTTGGATGGTTGGTGCTGCCGCTCGTTCTGCTCATAGAAGCGGGCATCTTTGGCATCTTCGGCTCCACACCGGGCAAGGCTCTCCTGGGGGTGAGCGTCACATCCTTGGATTCCAGGCGCCTGACGAGCGCTGAGTACCTGCGGCGCCAACTTGGCGTCTATTGGTACGGCCTGGGCACAGGCTTTCCGCTGGTGCCGCTTTTCACCATGGCTCGGCAGTACTCGCACCTCAAGGCGGGGCGATCTGCAGGTTACGACGACGGCAGATTCCGGGTAACGGCTCGAAAGCTCAATGTCCTGCGAGGCGCCCTGGCAGTCTTCATCATGGTGGGCCTGCTGCTCGTCAATGCCGTGTTGCGGCAGATGTCGAACGCCTCTGACCAGGCTTACTACGTTGGCAGCACGTGGGTGAATCCGGTGACCGGAAAGTCAGTTTCTATTCCCAGCGGCTGGGTCCATCAGGAGCAAAAGAACACGGACCAGCAGCCCATACACATCTTTTCGGGGCCGACCCACGGCATCTACGCGGTGTTCGCAAAGGAAGATCTGCCGTCGAACATGGACCTCGATACGTACGCGGACGCGTGGATCAGGGCAGTTCGAAGTCAGATGCGGGTGGCCAAGACGGGGCCTCAGACGATCGTTGGCACTTATCCAGGCGTCGTGCTGACCGGCAGCATGGCAGATGACCGGACACAACTCGTGCAGGCCACGCTGATCAAGAAGGGCAGGCAAGTCTGGCGGGTCGTGCTCCTGTCTAACTCGGGCAAGGAGCCGGCGCCGCAAGCGGCCGTGAAGCTCCAGGGCTTGCTCTTTGCGTCACTGGATTGACACGGCCGCCCGCCTTCGGTCGCGCTGGGCAGATGCTGCAAAGGCACCTGAGTCGGGTGAGCAACCAGGCACGCGTGATCTGTGAGCCACGCGCCCAAGGTGCAAAGTTGGAGAATGCCTCCAGGGAGCCAACCATGATCAAGAGCAGCCGCCTCTCCAGGGCGCTTGTTGCCGTACTCTTCGCCACCTTGCTGGCCGCCTGCGGTGGCGGCTCGAGCGGGGGCGGGCAGCCCGTAGCCCCAGAGCCCCCCGCCAACCGCAGCCCCATGGCCAGCGCAGGCGCAGCGCAGACCGTGTCTGCAGGCACGGCTGTCACCCTTGACGCCAGCGCCAGCAGCGACCCTGACGGCGATGTGCTGAGCTACACCTGGAACCTGGCCGGCCCGGCGGGCAGCAGTGCCACCCTGGCCACCCCCGCCACGGCCCGGCCCAGCTTCACGCCCGATCTTCCCGGCACCTACGTGGCCACCGTCACAGTGGGCGACGGTCGTGGCGCCAGCGCCTCGGCCACCGTGTCCATCACCGTCACCGCGCCGTACGTGGCGCCCTCCATTTCACTGGGGGGCCAGACCGAGCCACTGTCCGGCACGGTCAAGTTGTCACTCACCGGCACCGTCACCGGAGCCGTGGAGTGGTACGCCAACCTTCGGCTGCTGGGCAGTGGCAACGCGACAGACGGCAACTCCATCAGCTGGAACACGGTGGGGGTGACCAACGGGGAGCACCAGCTGCTGGCCCGCATCCAGCCCGCCAGCGGCAGCGCCATCGACGTGCGCCGCACGGTGACGGTCTCCAACTCCACGGTCACGCTCAACGCCACCGTCTCCGGCACCACTGGCACGATCAACGTGGACGTGCGTGCAACGTCCACCACCGGCATCACGGCCGTCTCTGCCAAGTTCGATGGCGTGGCCGCTGGCACCCTGACACAGCCCAACGCCTGCAGCCGGTTCTGCGGTGGTTCCAATGACGTCTACCGCTTCACCGTGGACGCGGCGCGTGCCGGCAGCGGCAGCCACAGCATGGTCATCACGGCCACCGACGCCTCAGGTGGCACCCGCTCGGTGACGGTGGACGTGCCCATCAGCAACGCGCCAGGCCTCACCCTGAGCGCACCGCTGGATGGTGCGCTGGTGTTCGGCACGCTGCGCCTGGACGGCAGCTTCACCAGCGACAAGCCCGGCGCGGTGACCGTCACCGCCAAGCTGGGCGACCTTCAGATCCTCTCCACCACCACCGGCAACTTCAGCGGCAGCTACGACCTCACAGGAGTCACCGCCGGGGCCTACCCGCTGACCGTTCGCGCGACGGACAGCACTGGGCAGGTCAGCCAGATCCAACGCAACATCGTGGTCACCTCCAGCGCCGCACGGGCCTACACACCCGTGTTCACCCTGCCCACGGGCGGGCAGTTGCTGGCGGCCGAGGGTGCTCACGTGCTCTACACGCCAGGCGACGGCACGGTACTGATGCGCCACCTGGTGCAGGGCACCGAGGTCACGCTGGCCAGCGCCTCCTCCATCCAGTACGCCGCCGGTTGGCGGCTGGACGGGGGGCGGGCTGTGGCCTACGGCAAGGGCGCAGACTGCGTGCTGTATTGCGTCTACCTGTGGTCCACCACCGGATCCGTCAGCAACCTGACCATCGCCAACCCCTACTCCAGGGCCAGCAACATCGGCGGAGGCTGGGCCTACGACCTCCACCCCGTCCTGCGCGGCGACTTCGTGCTGTGGGTCAACGACAAGGCGGCGGACACTGGGGTAGCCACCAGCGCGACGGGGCGCTACACGCTGCACCAGATCTCCACCGGCAGCTACACGCGCATCGGCGTACCTGCCGGGGTCAACTACGTGGGCAACAACGAGTTCGACTTCACCGTCTCGGGCGGCGTGGCAGACGTGTGGTTTTGGGGCCAGACGGGAGGCGAAGGCACAGCCTCACAGTTCGACATCTTCCGCTGGCGCTCTGATACGGGCACTTCTACACGCATCACCTCCGGCGGCAGCCGCCATATCTACCCGCAGGTGGATGGCACGAGGGTAGCGTGGCAGCAGTCACCCATTGGCGGGTCGTCTGACGGCACCTTTGCGCTCACCGCCACGGCGCTGTCCACTGCGGCGCCTTCCACGCTGGCCACCAAGGCCACGGGCTTTGTGCTGCGCGACGGTGTGCTGGCGTGGATGGAAACGCCCAGCACCACGAGTAAGGCGCTGAAGGCCTCGGCCGACGGCTCCATCCGCACCATCTCCAGCCTGAGCACCGCAAACCTGCTCGCCAACGGTGGTGGGCGAGTGGCCTATGGCGAAGGCGGCAAGACCTACACCTGGGCCAGCAGCACGGGTCAGTCCACCCTGCGGATCGACACTGCGCCGGGGCAACTGTTCATGGCTGGTGGTGACATGGTCTTCACTATTGGACCTACGGTCTATCGAGTGGGGTTGGATTGAGAGAGCCCATGAGTTAAAAAGGTGTGTTTGTGAATTCCAAGGTCATCCCAATTGCACTTGCCGCTGCTGGAGACCGTATCCTTTCTCTGTAGATGCATCCATGAATCTTGAGGCAAGGAAAGGTGGCGTCGATGCCTGTTCAGAGCTTTGAGGACTCGTTGTGTAAGTTTTATAAGTCGTAAAGTCTGCACCAATTTGAACTCGATGATGTTAACGAACACTTCATCGCACACACTTACTTGACAGAAATCAGGCTGCTGCTAACGATCAAAGGCCTAGACATCGCATGCTCTAGTAGGTTGTGCAGTACCAATAGGTTAAGTACGACTCACAGGAGAAACTTAGGATGTCAATAAGCGAAACCGACATACCTCCAAACAATCTTAGCTATTTCGCGGAAAGACGGGCAGATTCAGTCAACCTACCAGACTGCAAATACAAAAACTTTAAACCGAACACTATAGCGAACAAGAGGTGAATTTTGGAACAAGAAAACGGAACAGGCCTTGGAGGAATCCTAGTACTCATTATAGATAACCATAGCTGGCTCGAACTAATATACCTTTACCTGGCGATTCATGTGGCCATACCAAATAAACAAGTTGAAAGCAAACGGCATGTGATCGATGAAGATTTGATGTTGGCAATGCTTTCAAAGTGGCCGAATGATCTTTTAGTAAAGCTTCTGGCTCCAATTATACTAATCCTGTATGTATTAATTTTGAGCATTAAGCCTTTGCTGTACTCTTCTTTCGGGATGATTCCCTTTATCTTCATTGCTGATGTGTTAATAGAAAATAGTAAGCTCTTCGATCCACTACAAATGGTCCTTGAAGCGACACTTATTTGTACGGCTTGCTGGGCACTTTGTCAAATGTCTTTGATGTTTAAGAGAATTGAATTATTGCGATCCGATAAAGCTGAATAAGTATGTGAAAGAGATATTGATCAAGATAATTTATCGCGCTGCTTGTTTCCTCTTCGCAGCGGACTTTAGCATGGTTGATTTTCGAATTTGAATAGAAGAAGGTCGGTGAGGGACGTCATCGCGTTTGTCGGACCTCTGTTGGCCGAGGGTGTACACACTGAAAACTAGGGCGAGAGCACCTCAGCGACAAAGTTAACGATCACGCCGCCATCTCAGGTCACGCTAACTGTGAGAAAGTGTTCTTTGAAGTTAATCAAAATGTTACATGCGACCGCCTTATTTTCATAATTCTAAACTTTAGTCATTCTGATGCATTACATCTAAACCTCGCGCGGCATCGTCTTAGTT
>CAISJH010000639.1 GCA_903885585.1 uncultured beta proteobacterium | reverse complement strand
TGGATGAGGCGCTGAAGGCGCGCATCGCGCAGGAGATCCGCACCAAGGCCTCGGCCCGGCATGTACCCAACGAGGTGATGCAGGTGGCGGAGATTCCCCGCACGCTGACCGGCAAGAAGATGGAGGTGCCGGTGCGCAAGTTGCTGCTGGGCCAGCCTCGACACAAGGTGGCCAGCCCGGACGCGATGCTCAACCCGGCCAGTCTGGACTTCTTTGCCGAGCTGGCCGCACGGCTCAACCCCGCGCTTGCGGCCTCTTCACCCTGGACGGATACCTTGCCGCCCTCCCGCAGCGCCGCGCTGGCCCGTGTGGGCCAGGTGCGCCCGGCCGCCTATGCCCGCACCCGAAACCACCTGGAAGGAGCGGTGACGGGCCTGTCGCCCTACATCACCCATGGCCTGGTGACGCTGCCCGAGGTGCTGGCCGGGGTGCTGGAGCGCGGGCCGTTGGAGGTGCAGCACAAACTGGTGTTCGAGCTGGGCTGGCGCGAATTTTTCCGCCATGCCTGGGGTCACCTGGGTGAGGGCATCCTGACGTCCCTGCACGCCGGCCCGCGCCCTGACGACGCTTATGCCAGCGAGCTGCCCGCCGACATCCGCCAGGCGCGCACAGGCGTGCCGGTGGTGGATGAGGCGGTGCGCACGCTCTACGGCACGGGCACGCTGCACAACCACGCCCGCATGTGGCTGGCCAGCTACGTGGTGCACCTGCGCCATGTGCACTGGCGCGCCGGGGCGGACTGGATGGTGGCCCACCTGCTGGACGGCGACCTGGCCAGCAACCACCTGAGCTGGCAGTGGGTGGCCGGCACTGGCAGCCACAAGCCCTACCTGTTCAACGCCGAGAACGTGGCGCGGTACGCCCCGCCGCAATGGCACAGCCCGGGCACGGTGGTGGACCAGAGCTACGAGGCGCTGGACCAGCTGGCGCGAGGAGGGGAGGGTGGGCAGGGCGGGTTCGACGAACGAAGCCGGCGCTCCGGGGCTGGGCCGCACGCATTCGCGTTGAAGCCAGACGGCACCTCTGAGCCGCCGCTTCTCCACAGCCCACCCGCAGGCCTGGGTCTGACCGCTCCGGCCGCCAGCGACATGGAGTCCTTGCGAGGCCGCCACGTCTGGCTGGTGCACCCCTGGGCGCTGCGGCCACCCCCGCCGGACTTGCCTGAAGGCACCGTCGTCATCGGCGTGTTCCTGCGCGAACAACACCAGGCCTGGCCGTGGCCTGAAGCGCGCTGGCGCTGGGTGCACGCGGCCATGGCCGACGTGACGTCAACCCGCTGGTGGGCGAGTGCGGAAGAACTGCAGCGCGCCTTGCAGGATGCGGCCTCGGTACGCAGCGTGAGCGACCCGCACCTGCAACCCTGGCTGCCCCGCGTGGCGAGGTGCGAACCTGCACCGGCGTTGTTTCCGCCCGTCGAGCGCCCCTGCAGCAGCTTCTCCCAGTGGTGGACGCGCGCCACACGCGGGCGGCGTCAAGCGCATGAGCTACAGCATCTCATCTGAACAAGGACCTTCCATGACCATCGACTTCTACACCTGGAACACCCCCAACGGCCGCAAGATCAGCGTCGCGTTGGAGGAGATGGGCCTGAGCTACCAGGTGCACCCGATCAACATCGGGCAAGGCGAGCAGTTTGGC
>CAISJH010000638.1 GCA_903885585.1 uncultured beta proteobacterium | reverse complement strand
GGGGCTACAGCACATCGTGATCTGCTTGCGGCGGATAACTTGCATCAATGCAAAGGAAGGCCCATGCCGATTCCGGGTGGCTGCCACCAAAATATTGGTGTCAAGAAGCAGTTTGTTCAGATTTTTCATATCGCCGACGATGTCATTATCAAGCTCGGCGCTGCGGGAGTCAACTGGGGCATCCACGGCCAACACATTTTTGTGCAGCCCAGGTCCGGCATCGTGATGGTGCAGACCTCAGTGAACGACCAGGCCAGCGGCCGCCAGGACGGCCGCCCCTACCAGTACCGTGATGCCCTGTGGGCGGGCGTGCTCAAGAGCCTGGGCGGATTCACGGAGTAAGTAGGATCCACTACACCACGCTGGCGTACCGGATTCAGCGGCTCAGCTCTCTGCCCTGGACAGTGTTCCGGCCAGCGGCCTTGCAGGCGTAAAGCATTTCATCGGCGCCTTGCAGCAGGGCAGCGAGGTTGGATTCCGCTGACGGGCGTCCGGTTGTCACACCCACACTGATGGTGACATGGTCGGTGACCTTGGATGCGCGGTGTTCAAGCCTGAGCGCCTCCACCGCACTGCGCAGGTTTTCACCCACAGCCATGGCAGCACCATGGTCGGCATCGGGCAACAACACGACAAACTCCTCGCCGCCATAGCGGGCAACCATGTCACCTGCACGCTGAACCCGCTGGGCCAGCGCTCGGGCGACGGCACGCAAGCATTCATCACCCTGCCCATGACCATAACTGTCGTTGTACAACTTGAAATGGTCCACGTCGATCATGATCGTCGACAGCGGCTCTCCCGCGCGCTGGAGGCGGTTCCACTCCAGCGCGCTGCGCTCATCAAAAGCCCTGCGATTGGCCAGGCCGGTCAGCCCGTCCCGGAAAGCATAGGACTCCAGCAGATCGTTCTGTCGCTTGAGCCGGATCTGGGTGCGCACCCGCGCCTTGACCACCGAGGCGTGCAGGGGTTTGGTGATGTAGTCAGCAGCACCCAGCTCCAGACCCCTGGTTTCATCTTCGGATTCGGTCAATGCCGTGATGAAGATGATGGGGATGCGCGTCGTCATCGGGTCTTCCTTGAGGCGCTGACAGACCTCATAGCCGTCCATACCCGGCATATTGATGTCCAGCAAGATCAAGTCCGGCTGCGCCGAAATAGCGGCCTTGATCGCCTGCTCACCCGTGGTGGCGACCATTACCTGGTAGTCATCTTTCAACAAGCCGTGCATGATGTTGAGGTTCAGTCGCTGGTCATCGACCGCAAGAATCCGTGGCTTGTCTGCGGGTGCCGTGCTTTCGCTCATGGCAGGGTCTCCTTCAAGGTCTTCAAGGTATTCAGGGCGTTGTCGAAGTCGAAATCCCGGGCCTGTTGCAGCAGTTCGGCGGCCAGACCCAGTTCCAGGGGAAGCTGGTCAGCCAGGCTCTCAGCCTCAGGATCCATATTCTTGAGCGCACGCTCCAGGTCGTTGAGCAACTGCTTCAAGGCCTCAGGTGACAAGCGGTCCTTCGGTTGGGTCTGCGCGTCGGCGATGTCAGCCTCTGTTTTCCAGACCTGCAAACCTTTGAGCAAGGGGTCGAATGCGCTCTGCAATTCCTGGGCCAGGGCCGTCGTTTCCGCCAGGCGACCGGCTCTAAGCACGGCCTCCAACGCGCCGGCACGCTGCTGCAGACCCACAGCACCGATGGCACCCCCCACTCCCT
>CAISJH010000637.1 GCA_903885585.1 uncultured beta proteobacterium | reverse complement strand
GTGGCCTTGCGCAGCAAGTCGAAACAGGCTTTCAGATCGGGGCCCCCTTCGTTCTGGTACTTTATCTCTGGCACAACGCCCAGGGCTTGGCAGAAGTCTTCCTGGTGAAGGCGCGTCGGTGTCCCGTCACCGTCCGCGCGGCGGTCGTAACGGGTCAGCAGCAGAACTTGGCGCTCACCCCCATCGAAGATCTGCGCCTGTGCCGCAGGCAGGCCGATGGCTTGTGCCAGGGCCAGGCAAAAGCCCTCATTGAGCACGCTGTCCTCGACGGCAGCGATGGCTGGCTTGAGGATGTGAGTACTCGGCTCGTTACCTTTTGGCAGGCCGATGCGCTGCCCATCGAAAACCACCGGCAGCTTGTCTTGGGCGCCGGCCAGCGACAAGCGAACGCCATCACGCCCTGCCAGCATGGGGCGTCGCGGCAACTCGTCAAGCAAGGCGGCCAGCTGGGCCTTGTCCAGCCATTCCACGCCCGCTCGCTCGCCGTTGGTCAACGGCTGGCCGGCCGGCACAAAGGTGACGGCACCCGCACATTCACCACCAATGGCGTTGAGCAAGGCAAAGTCGTTCTGGCTGGAGACTTGGCACTGTTGCGCGATCAGTCGTCGCAAGTTGCCCTCTGGCAGCAGACCTGCAAAGAAGGCGCGGCAGAAGTTATCGTCGAAGGGCTCCGGCCTGAGCGGCAGGGATTGCGACAACCCGGTGGTGCTAGGCTTGGACAGCCATTCAAGCGCGTACTGAAAACTCAGCCGCCCATCCACCAGCGATAACGTGCCAACCGGTTGGTCAAACAACCAGACGGCGATCTCATGGGCCATCGCGATCCTCGGTGGCCCGGTCAGGCACGGCATCCAAGCCGGTCAGTACCAACGAGCCGCCAAGTGCATCAATCACCCGCAGGACCTGCTCCATCCGCACCGTAGGCTTGCCGCCTTCCAAATCGACAATGAAGCGCACGCCTACACCCGCAGCCAGCGCAAGGTCTGGCTGGGTCAAGCCCAGGCGCTTTCGGGCTGCACGCAGAGCGGTGCCAAGGGCGTGGGCGGAAGTGATGGCGGTCATAGAATCGAGATCATGAATTCCTGTGCGGGAAATTATGGCCTGATACTCACCTCCTAGCCTGCAAATTTACTGATCGGGAAATTTTAGTTCGAGAAGGTCTTGGATAAATGTTTATTTCCTGATCAGGAAATGTTTGCAGGTGAAGCAGCGTGGTGCAGTGCTACGAACCAAGGGGTCGTGGGTTCGAATCCTGCCAGCCGCGCCAGTAAAATCAACGGGTTAGCTCTCTCAAGGAGCTAGCCCGTTTTGATTTGCGGGCCTAGTAGGCGGTTTTGCCCCAACATTTGCCCCAACAGTACAGCTGACTGAGGGTCACTTCTAGTGCCCGTAACTTGTTCTTGCTGGCGCCTATCAAGCTATCTTATTGGCGAACTTGTATCGAACGGGTGGAGACTCTCCTCTATCCGCCACTGTTGCTATCCCGGCTACTCGCGCTGTCTTGCGTAGGGTTGACGCGACTTCTTCACCTCTTCAGAACGGTACCCGAATCGGAAGCTCCCGTTGCGTGCTGCCTAATGCGTCCGTCGTGAGGAAGTTAGACCTCGGAGTTGTTCAGGTAGCGGAGTGTCCGCACTGCGGACGCTCGTGCGAATGGCGCGCAGGTCGATCTGAGCGATGCGGGTGTCAAGTGACATCCGAATGACCTCAAAACCACACGTGAGGTCACGAATCGCATTGGCACGGTGAACGAGAAAGCGTCCGACATAAAAGTGCAGGGGAGTGCACTGGGAGTTCACTGCGCCGGGACATATGTAGCAGATCAGGGGAAGATTAAACCTCTACCCTCACCAAGTGGCCGGGCGATGCCTCGCGGTACAGCCGCGCGGGGGGGAGGTAGTCGGGCTTGCGTATCGGGCTCGGGATCTCGTCGTTGTCCAGGCCGCGGCGCGCGCGCCGGCGCTTTGGGTCTGGTACGGGCACCGCCGACAGGAGCTTGCGGGTGTACGGGTGCTGCGGGTCGCCAAAAATCGCCGCGCGTGGGCCGATCTCGACTATCTCTCCAAGGTGCATCACCGCCACGCGATGGCTCACTCGTTCCACCACTGCCATGTCGTGCGAGATGAAGAGATAGGCCAGTCCTAGCTCGGCCTGCAGGTCGAGCATCAAGTTGATGACCTGGGCCTTGATGGACACGTCCAGCGCGGAGACGGCCTCGTCCGCCACGATCAGCCGCGGCTCCAGCGCCAGTGCACGCGCAATGCACAGGCGCTGGCGTTGCCCGCCTGAGAATTCGTGAGGTAAGCGGTCGGCCATGTCCGGGTGCAGGCCCACCTTGCGCAGGAGTTGTGCTGCGCGTTCGCGAGCCTCTTCCTTGCCGGCGAGACCGTGCACGAGGATGGGCTCCGCGATGGCATCACCCACGCTCTTGCGCGGGTTGAGGCTGGCGAATGGATCCTGAAAGATCATCTGCATACGCCGGCGCATGGCCCGCAGCTCCTGCTTGGGCAGGCTGGCGACATCACGGCCTTCGAAGACTACCGTCCCAGACGTGGGCTGCAGCAGCCTGAGGATGGAGCGCCCTGTGGTGGACTTACCGCAGCCGCTCTCACCCACCAGCGACAGCGTCTCACCGGCATGGAGGGAGAAGGACACGTTCTCGACGGCATGCACACGCCCCGTCACGCGCCCCAGCACCCCGCCTCTCAAATCGAAGCGCGTCACCAGGCCTGAGACCTCCAGCAGCGGCCGTTCTGAGGCCTGCACGGTGTCCGGCGTTTCCGCAGGAGCGTCGCTCTCGCCCGTCTGCGTGTCGACGGTCGGAAAGCGCAAGGGCCGCACGCTGCCCGCCAGTGAGCCCAACTTGGGCACGGCCGCAAGCAGGGCCCGTGCGTAGGGGTGCTGCGGCCTGGCAAACACCTGCCCTGCCTCACCTTGCTCCACGGCCTCGCCATGGACCATCACCACCATGCGATCAGCGACTTCAGCCACCACTCCCATGTCGTGGGTGATGAACATGACCGCCATGCCGAGCTCTTCCTGCAAGGTCTTTATGAGCTCGAGGATCTGTGCCTGGATGGTCACGTCCAGCGCGGTGGTGGGCTCGTCGCAGATGAGCAGCTTGGGCCGGCAGGCCAGCGCCATGGCGATCATGACGCGCTGGCGCATGCCGCCTGAGAACCGGTGCGGGTATTCGTGGAAGCGCGAGGCCGCCGCCGGGATGCGCACGGTGTCCAGGATGCGCAAAGCCTCTGCCTCGGCCGCCTTCTGGTCCAGCCCACGGTGGAATCGCAGCGTCTCGGCAATTTGAAAGCCGATGGTGAGTACGGGGTTCAGGCTGGTCATCGGCTCCTGGAAGATCATCGAGATCTCATTGCCGCGCACTCGCCGCATCTCGGACTCGGGCATGTTGACCAGCTCGCGCCCCACCAGTTGGACCGAGCCTTCGACTCGACCATTGACGGTGGGTACTAGGCTCATGATTGAGAGCGCGGTCACACTTTTGCCTGAACCGGATTCACCCACCACGGCGACGGTTTCCTTCGCGCCGATGTCGAACGACAGGTCTTTGACCACAGGCCGCCAGACCCCTTCTGCCCTGAAGGACGTCGTCAGGTGGCGGACCGACAGAATGGGGGTGCTCACTGCTCGTCCTTGAGCTTGGGATCGATCGCGTCGCGCAACCCGTCGCCCAGCAGATTCAGGGCGAAGACGACGATGAGGATCGCAAGGCCGGGCATCAGCACCAGCCAGTAGCTGTCGAGGATGTTCTCGAACCCCTCGCGGATCATGCCGCCCCAGGTTGGCGTGGGCGGCTTCAGGCCCAGCCCGATGAAGGCCAGCGAGGCCTCGATGCGGATGGCGCTGGCCGTCCACAGCGAGAACATGACCAGGATCTCCGGCAGGATATTCGGCAGGATATGGCCGAACATCAAGCGTGCATCCGAGTAGCCCAGAGCCCGACCCGCCTCGACGAACTCGCGCTCCTTCACCGAAATGGTAGGTGCTCGAGCAACACGGGCAAAGGACGGGATGGTCGTCAGCGCAATCGCGATGATGATGTTGCCAAGCGACGGCCCGAGCATTGCTACGATGATGAGGCCGAGGATCAGCGACGGGAAGGCCAGCAGGATGTCCATGGTCTGCATGACCAGCAGATCGAAGCGCCCCCCGAAGTACCCCGCCAGGATGCCGATGAACGAGCCAACGACCATCGCGAAGATGGTGGCGGTCAACCCAATGAACAACGAATACTGCGCCCCATGCAGGATGCGTGAGAGGATGTCGCGGCCGAAGTAGTCGGTGCCAAACCAGTAGGTGCTGGATGGCCCCTGGAGCTTGGACAGGATGTCCTGCTCGATCGGGTCGTGCGGAGAAATCCAGGGCGCGAGCATGGCCATCAAGGCGACGAACATAAACAGCCCGAGCCCTACCCAGGACGTCTTGTTGGTGTTGAAGGCGCGCACGATCGCCCGCAGAGCACTGCGGCGAGGCGGGGTGGAAGGCATGCTGGCCGCGTTCATTTCAGCTTCACCCGTGGATCGGCCACGCCGTAGATCAGGTCGGTCGCCAGGTTGATCAGCACCACCAGCAGCGTGTAGATCACCATCATGCCTTGCAGCATCGTGTAGTCGCGCTGGTTGAGCGCACCCACGATCAACTTGCCAAGGCCCGGGCGGTTGAAGACGATCTCGGTCAGGACAGAGTTGCCGATGAGGACGCCCAGATACAGCCCGACGACGGTGATGATGGGCAGCAGCGCGTTGCGCAGCGCATGCCGCCAGACCACGATGCGCGCTGGCGCCCCTTTGGCCCGCGCGGTGCGCACGTAGTCCTCGGACAGCACTTCCAGCATGGCCGAGCGCGTCACGCGCGTGATGTAGGCCGCCATGATGAGGCCCAGGGTGAGGGCCGGCAGCGCCAGCGACTGGAACCAGGCGACCAGCGATCCAGAACGGGCCGAGATTACCGGAAACCACTTCAACTGAATCGCGAAGACGATCAGCAGGATGATGCCGGACACGAAGGCAGGGAACGACAGCCCCAGCAGCGAGGCCATGCGCGTGGCGTAATCGATCCAGCTGTTGCGATGGTTCGCCGCCCACACACCGAGCGGCACACCCAGAGCTGCACCGATGACCAACGACGCCAGCGTCAGTTCGACCGTCCAGCCCAATACATTCAGCACCTCCTGAATCACCGGGCGCCCAGTCACCAGGGAAACGCCCCAGTCACCGCTGAGCGCCCCCGTCAGGAAGGTGCCGTACTGCGAGAGGATGGTCCGGTTCAGACCCAGGCGCTCGCGCATGGCCGCGATCGTCGCCGCGTCAGCCTGATCCCCCAGGATCACCAGAACCGGATCCCCAGGCAAGATGCGGACGATCACGAAGATGATCGTCAGCACCGCGAACAGCGTGATCAGCGCAAAACCGAGCCGCCGGATGAGATAGGCCGTCACGACCGGCGGTCTCCAGGCTTAGCGGATGAACTTGCTGGTTTCCAGAACCTGGGGACCCAGGTTCAGGGCACCCTTGACCGGGTAGCCCAAATCCAGTGTGTCCTTCTGTGCCCACATCTGCAGACGCTCGTTCATCGGTATCGCGCAAACCTCGCGGATGATCTTGCGCTGGGCCTCATGCCAAAGAGCAAGCTGTTTGGCCTTGTCCGGCTCTGAGCGTGCGGCATCAATCTCCGCATCGGCCACTTTGCAGTGCGAGAAGTTGGTCACGCCCGTGGGCGTGCCGACAATAGAGCGCGAGTGAAAGAACTGCGACAGATAGATGTCCGCCACCGGGAAGCGCGCAGCCTGGAAGTGCACTACCTGGCTCAGGTTCTGACGGATCTGCTGGTGGAAGGTGGCGTGCTCTACAGGCGTTATCTCCAGGTTGATGCCGGCACGACGCAGTTGCGCCTGCACCGCCTCCATGAAGGTCAACATGCCGGGCAAAGTGGTGTGAATGGTCTTCAGTGTGATGCCGTTGGGATAACCCGCTTCAGTCAGCAGTTGCTTCGCGAGCTGCAGGTTGTGCGGCAGCAGCGGCGCATTTGTCAAGGTGCCGGCATAGCCCAGAGGTACGACCGACATGGCAGGGCGCGACACATCGCGTCCACGGAATTGATGGATCCCGTCACGGTCGAGCGCGTGAGCGATGGCCTGCCGCACCTTGAGGTTGTCCAGCGGTGGCATCGTCATGTTCAGGTGGATCACCGACATCTCAGCCGGGTTGATGGCCAGCGCCTTTACACCTGGTGTTTCAGCAACCCGACGGAAGGCTGTTTGGTCCTGCCGGGTGTAGAGCATGTCGAGCTCACCGGCCTGGAAGGCCAGGTCGCGCGCAGCATCTGATGGAATCATGCGGAACGTGACCTCGCGGAAGTTCGGCTTGCCGCGAAAGTAGGCGTCGTGTGCCACCAGCTTGCCGTACTGCTGGGGAAGGTACTCGGCGAATGCGAAGGGGCCCGTGCCGATGGGCCGACGGCGAAACCCGTCGTTGCCCATCTGGTCAACGGCGGCCTTGCATACCATGTTGCCGCCGTGGTAATTCATGATCATACCCAGCAGCGAGGGCAGCGCCGTCTTCAGCGTGATCCTGACCGTGTACTTGTCAGGGGCCTCGACGTTGTCGAACTGGGTGTAGTCCGAAGCAAAAGTTGACGTTTCGCGGGTGGCCGCGCGCTTGAGCGAAAAGACCGCGTCCGCCGAGGTGAATTCACCGAAGCCATGGTGGCACTGCACGCCACGGCGTAGCTTGAAGGTCCAGACCTTGCCGTCGGGCGATGAAGTCCAGCTTTCGGCCAGATCGGGTTCGATGAATTCCGGGCTGATCTCGCCCGGCTTCAGTCGCACGAGGCCGTTGAAAATCTGCTGCAGAAAGGCCTTGCCGGGCGTCGCCGAGTTCATGTGCGGGTCCAGCACGCCCACGTCGGCGGAGGCCAGGCCCACGTTGAGCGACGTCTTTTGGGCCATGGCGGGCATGGCGGCTACCGCAGCCAGGAGGCTCGCAACCAGTAACTTCTTCATGTTCAGTTCCTTTCCGTCGTGTGAACGAACGTTGTCTCAAAGGCTGTCTGCACCCGCGCAGACCAACAACTCAGCGTCTCTTCATCTAACCAACAAACCACCTCTGCCGGGGCAAGCCCGTATCACCATGGATCAGGACTCCAGACCGGCCTTGCGCCCTTCCCACGCCGAGATGACGTGGAAGCCCACAGTACGCAGTGGTTCCGGCGCAATCCGATTCGCTGTGCCGTAGGCCGAGAGCAGGTCTTGATCCACAGCCCGCCCACATGCGAAGTCAGCAAGCCGCTTGCCAAGCGCCGTACCCTTGACGATGCCAGACCCGTTGCAGCCGGCGGACGCGTACAGACCCTCATCGATGCGGCCCCAGTACGGCGCACCGTTCATGGTCAAGGCCGTCGTGCCACCCCAGACATGCTCAAACCCCACGTGGGCAAGGCCCGGATAGCGGCGGTGAAAGCGGTCCAGCAGGGCAACCTGCGCGTATTCGGGTGAAACGCCGCGCTCGTAGGCGTACAGGGAGCGCACCAAAAGACGATCCGAACCCACCCGACGAAGTGTTGTGCCAAGCCTATGCGCAGGCAGCACACCCCAGGATGGCAAGCTACCCAGTTGGCCTTGGTCCGATGGCGCTATCACTTCGGTGATGGCTGCATAGGTGTAGATCGTCACCAGCCGGTCGCGCAGGTAGCCGAACGACTTGACCCAGGAATTGGCAGCCATGATCACGGTGTCGGTCGTGATCTGTGCCTCTGGCGTCTCGAGCAGCCACTTGGATCCCTGCTTTCGCAGGGAGATCACAGGGGAGTTCTCGTGAAGCATCACCCCCGAAGGCAGCGCATCTGCGAGGCCTCGGATCAGGGCGGCAGGCTGCACCAAGTGGCCTACCTCAGTGAAGATGCCCAGCTTGTAGTAATCAGCGCCTGTCCATGTGCAAAGCTGCTCCCGGTTCAGCAATTGGTAGGGCACCGCCAGCGCATCGCAGACTTTTTGCAGGTCACGCACCGACGCTTCCCCGCCCGTGGTGGCCGCAGCCTTGATCCGGCCGCACGCGATGAGATCGCAGTCGATGCGGTGCTCTTTGGCCAGGCGCACCAAGTCGTCAAAAGCCTCGCCCACATACCGGTTGCGTGCAACGTTCTTTTGCACCGCGTTCGCATCGATGCTGCCTGCAATGTCGGCTGGGGATAAGAAGCCGGAGTTGCGTCCTGAGGAACCTTCTCCCACCGTGGTCGCCTCAATGACGATGATGTCGGCGCGCGGGTCGATCTCAGCCAGTTGCCTTGCCGCCGCGAGTCCCGTAAATCCAGCACCGACAACCGCGTACTTCACCTGAAGAGCACCCTTCGCGGTCGGGCGCGGCTGCCTGCGCGGCAGCATTGCGTTCCATCCGCAGTGGTCTGGGTAGTCCGGGTAGGTGGTGCGCTTCATCAAGGGCTTGAGTCGCGTTCGGAACTGCGTGAGGGCTGACTGGCACGGAGGCGGGCGACGATCGACGTCATGACTTCTATCCAGGACCTCACGGCGCCAACCACGTAACCACATTCTTTGTCAGCAAGAAAGGGGGAGTCAATCCAAGCAATCCCGATTAGCGGAAAACCCTATGACATACTTTCATCCAATGGAATTGAAACGGCAATAAATTGAAGATAAATTTGCATGTCAAACAAACAACAAGATTTGACACCCCAAGCGGAGGGCAGTGTTTCAAGCCTCCAACGGGCGATTCAAATGTTGCACGCGCTGGCTGACGCAGGGCCAAGCCGCGTTAGCGACTTGGCTCGTACGCTGGGCTTCACGCAGGCCACCACCCACCGCTTGCTGCAGCAGCTCGCTGACGGAGGATTGGTGTACCAGTTGGCGCAGGACAAGCGCTACGCGCTGGGTCTGGGGCTGGCCACTTTGGCAGCCCGAGCGGCCGAGCAGGTTGGTGCAGAGGGCGGCCTTCGAGCCATTTGCCGGCCCGTGTTGACACGGCTGGGTGCCGCGTTGGGCGAAACCGTTTTCCTGATGGTGCGTTCAGGCTTCGACGCGGTCTGTCTGGACCGCTGGGAGGGTCCGTGGCCTATCCGTACCTTTACTGGCGATATTGGTGGCCGTGTTCCCCTTGGTATGGGACAGGGCGCCATGTGCATCCTGGCCCACTTGCCGCCCGAGGAGTGCGAGGAGGTGCTTCGGTACAACGTCCCCCGTGTGGTGGGTATGGGGGTCGTAGACGGGGTCTACCTGCGTGCCGAAATAAATCGTACACGTGAGCTCGGTTATTCCTCCGCTCAAACGGGCGTCCTCGATGGCATGTCGGGCGTGGGCGTGCCGATCTTCGATGCGGCTGGGCGTGTGGCGGCTGCCTTCAGTGTCGGAACGCTTGCTGCTCGTCTGAGCGGAGAACGCCTTCCGGTCGTTGTGGGCTTGCTGCAGAAGGAAGCTCAAGCACTCGCTTCTCAGATCAACCCGTTCGATCGCAGTCTGCGCAGGCCAGCCGAAGCGCTGCGCATGGCCGGCAGCACGTCAACCTGAGGCGGCCCGTTCAGGCCGCAGCAGCCGTCAGCCTCACACGGCATTCACGGGCGGCACCGTCGGCTGACTGACATTCAAGTCGACCAGAGCGCCAAGGGGCACTGGCTTGATGGGCGCACGGATACGATAAGCGCCCACTTCATCAGGCGTCTTGCCAAGCTCTGAGGCCAAGAGCTGCGTCACTACATTGCCGCACACGCGGCCCTGGCAAGGGCCCATCCCGCAGCGGCTGAAGAACTTGGTCTGGTTGGGGCCTTGACATCCCAGGCGCGCCATTTCGCGAACGCGACCTGCAGTGACCTCCTCACAGCGGCAGACGATGGTGTCGTCCGCCGGTGCGACGATTTCGGGCGAGGGACGGTACAACGAGTCTAGGAATGGTCGTACAGCTCTCTCCCGGTGCAACAGGTGCAGCGGCGTGGCGGCGCGCTGATCGCGCTCGCCTTCGGTCAGCCGGCCCAGCGAGTGGGCGGCGCCAAGCGCAGCCAGCACGCCGGCCGACTCGGCTGCCATGGCACCGCCAATGGCCACACCATCGCCAGCCATGCGCAGACCAGTTAGCGAGGTCTGGCCGAAGTCATCGGTGATGACCTGCCAAGCGCCTTGGGCATCACTCCATTGGTGGTCCACGCGCAGCAGACGCGACAGCTGGGTG
Source organism: uncultured beta proteobacterium (assembly GCA_903885585.1). Classification (GTDB taxonomy): domain Bacteria; phylum Pseudomonadota; class Gammaproteobacteria; order Burkholderiales; family Burkholderiaceae_C; genus Rubrivivax. Next base: position 23,623 of record CAISJH010000637.1, on the reverse strand, counting down.
TTGGGCATCACACCGTGATGCAGCAGCACGGTGTCGGCTGCAATCTGGTGGGATTTGCCACGGCTTTGGAACGACAGGCCGCTGGCGCGACTGTTCCCCAGCACCGCCAGCCCCGTGGCTTGGGTATGCCATGGCATGCCCTCTCGGCGCAGGCGCCAAAGCATGCGCAGCCCCTTGGTGAGGTAGGCCGGCGCCGCCAAGGCTGCAGCCAGATGGCGCATTGCCGCACGCCAGTTGGCGGCTGGCGCTGTCTCGACCAGCCCCCCCACATCCACACCTGCGTCCAGAAGCTGGCAAGCCACCAGCAGCAGCAGGGGTCCGGCACCTGCGAGGACCACGCGACCCTCAGGTACCAGACCGCCGCTCTTCATGGCGATCTGTGCTGCACCTGCATTGAGGACTCCGGGCAGTGTCCAGCCAGGAATGGGGCTGGCGCGCTCCAGCGCCCCAGTGGCGATGAGCAGTTGCTTTGGTCGGACCTGGAAACCCTGACCGTGCCGCAGCGCCGTGACCGTGAGATCCGCTGCCACGTCCCAGACCAGGGAGTCATGGCGGATTTCGGCCCCACTGGCTGCGGCAGCCTCTGCCAGCGGCAGGCCGCGCTGGTAGTCCTGGCCCAGCAGCGCCCTCTGGCGCGCAGTGGCCGTGGTGACGTTGCGATAGATCTGTCCGCCTGGCCGTGGTTGCTCGTCCAGCAGCAGCGTGCTCAAGCCCAGGCTCGCGGCGGTGGTGACAGCCGCCAGGCCTGCCGGCCCGGCGCCGATCACGACAAGGTCGTGCGTGATGTTCATGGCGGTCACAGCCAGCCGCATCTGCAGGTGTTCACGCTGGTCGCTGCCCGTCAGCTTGACAAGCGTCCTGCAGGTGTCGAGCCCCTTGCTGCGGGCGAACCTGCATGCCCTCGGCCACGGGCGTCATGCAGGCCTGCATGTTCGGGCGACCGTCGATCTCCACCAGGCACTCGAAGCACACCCCCATCAGGCACAGCGGTGCCCGGGGAGCGCCGCTGACGGGCGTTTCGCGAAAGACCGTGACGCCCGCCTCGAGCATCGCCACCGCAACACTGTCGTCAGAGCGCGCCTGCACCGGCCGCCCCTCGATGTGCAGGCTGACCAAGGCTTCGCGAGCGCCTTCCTCAATTCGTCGCCATGCCATTGAAACGCTCTGCCTTGAAGTGTTGAAGGGGCGCTGGCGGCGGCCCGCCACGGATCCAGTCGACCAGAGGCCCTGCGTGCTGCGGCGCCAGGGTGATCCCCGAGTGGCAGGTGACGACGAAAGCGCCCGGGTGCTGCTGTGAGGCCTGGTAGATCGGCAGCCCGTCCGGGCTCATAACGCGCAACGCTCCCCAGGTGCGCACGATGTTCACGCGCTCAAGCAGCGGAAAGCAGCGCATCGCGCGCGCCGCGATCCGCGAAAGCTGAAGCAACGTGGTGCTGTCGTCGAAACCGACGTCCTCCTTGGAGTCACCGATCTGCAGCACGCCTTCGCCCGTCTGGCGCACGTACAGCGTCGGATGCTTCAGGAACGGCTGCATGCGTTCGGTCACAAGGATCTGCCCTCGGTTGGGGCTGACGGGCGCAGACAGGCCCACCAGAGGCGCTAGCGCGCGGTTGCCCAGACCTGCTGCGAGCACCAGGCGTGCAGCTGCAAAGGTGCCCCGTGCGGTCGCTACCTCGAAGCCGCCCGCGCGCGGTGTGATGGAGGCCACCCGAACACCCGGGATCAGGCGACCGGACTGCGCCTCAAAGGCTTGGACCAGCGCGCGTAAAAGCCGCAGTGGGCTCGCATGGCCATCCAGAGGACACCAAACCGCACCCACCACGTCCGGCCCGGTCTGCGGGATCAGGCGCCGAACGGCCGCACCATCCCACATCTCGAAGGGGTAGGGTTGCGCCAGTTTTTCGCGAAGACGAATCAGCTGGGCAGCCCGCTGGGTCATGTCGTGTTCTTCCAGGCACATGGTCAAGCCTCCTGGCTGAGAGAGCTCGACATCGATGCCCGTGCACTCGAGCAACTCATTAGAAAAGGCCGGCCAGGCCGCAGCGGACTGCATGGTCCACGAAGCGTAGGGCGGACAGGCAAGGCCCTTACCCTGCACCCACACTAGGCCGAAGTTCCCCCGGGCAGCACGGTAGGCGTCATCGCCTTCGTCGAGTAGCAGCACGCGTTCGCCTGCCTTCGCCAGTCCGTAGGCCAGCGACATGCCGACCACGCCACCGCCGATGACCAGGGTGTCTGCAATCCGGTTGTGTGAAGCAGAGGTGTTCATGTCTCGGCACACACCGGTACTTGCATGTCAAGTTCCGTCACGATTTCGGTTTTCTTCTTGACTCACGGCAGCGACCAAAAACGAGTGATACACGGCAATGGTAAGGGCTTGCCTATCATTTTGTGACGAGCAGTCTGGCACGGCATGCCTGCCGCGCGCAGTCTTTGGGCGCCGATCAGGCGTGACTGCACGAAAGGCGCGCCGCCACCTCACTGGTTCGATGAAGTCGAATGCCGCTTCCGGAATTTCCAGATGGGCTCCTGACCAAGAAGTTGTGAAACTGGGATTTCGTGAGGTAACCCACCCAATTGAGCCTCAGTGCCCCAGGAGACCAACATGAACAGAAGAATCGTGATTCCCGCTGCTGCGATGTTGATGTTGGCAGCCTGCGGAGGCAGCAGTCCGCCTGACGCGGTTCACGTTCTCTTCGTGGGCAACAGTTATACGTTTGGTCGAGGTACTGCAGCGCTTCAGTACAACATTGCCAATGTGACTGACATGACTGCCGGGTTCAACGCGGTGTCTCCTCAGGCATCGTCCTTCCCGATCGGGACGGGCGTTCCGCCGACGCCCTGCAAGGACACGTCTGGGGCCGTGGGATGCTATTCGCCCAAACCCTGGGGCGGTGTGCCCGGCATCTTCAAGGCCCTCACGGACGAAGCAGGGCTGAATTACATCGTCTCCCACTCCACCAGGTCTGCGGCCACGTTGAGAGGCCACTTCCTCAACACCGCTGATGCCGCCTGGGACCTGCGCGGCAACATCGCGAGCAAGAAGTGGGATGTTGTGGTGCTCCAAGGGCAAAGTGATGAGCCGCTTCCACGGGCTAAGTCAAAGAATGGCAACCCGGTTTCCTTCACCACTTACGCCAACCAGATAGCCCAGTACATCCACAGCGGCGACGGCGGCGCCGTCACGGAAGCGGGCATCTTCGGAAGCTTGGCCAACTGCACCGCCGCCGTCACGGCCACCCCTCCTGGTGCCGGCCTGACAGCAAACACTTGCAATACCTCGCGAACCATCCCGGTAAATGCGTTCGCCAATCCGCAGGCGAAGATCTATCTGATGCAGACGTGGGCGCGCCCGGACATGGTGGAAGCCCACAGTTGTGTGGACGATGACAAGTCCACCATGAATGGCGCGCCCATGGTCGATCCGACCTGCGGCAATGGCAGCAATGGCAGCGCAACCACAGGCATGAACAACCTGTACTACACGGCCAAGGCCACCACTCAGCAGAACTTGGCGGACATGACTGCCGACCTGTACTCGGCTTTCACGTCGCTTGCGGGAGTCAAGAGACCTTCAGGCGAGGCTCGCTATGCAGGCGTACTGCCCGTGGGCAATGCGTTCCAGCAGGGCGTCAATTCCGGTGCCGTCAAGGGCAGTGGCTTCTACAAGGCCGACGGTACCTATGACGCTTCCGGTACCAAGATGAATCTCTGGTTCCTGGACAACACTCACGCCAGTGTGTATGGGTATTACCTCAGCGCCCTGGTCAGCTTCGGCATGATCACCGGCCTTGACCCCTCCCGCTTCGGCGGCCTTGACCGGGCTGCGGCAGATCTGGCGATCACCAGAGATGAGGCCAAGATCCTGCAAGGTATTGCCAAGGACACTTTGGTTGCGACAGGCGTAGCTCTTCGCTGAAGCCCAGGGGTCGCAGTTCCGGGCGCCGTGTCCAGCTGTGTGAGAGGACTTTTGTCCCCCGAAGTGGCCCCTACACTGCGAGGCGATGATTCGTCGAGCCGATGCTTCTGCCTTGCGACTTGATCTGCAAGATCTTCGTTTGTTTGAGGCCGTGGCAGAGGCCGGTGCCTTGTCAAAGGGCGCCGCGCGCGTACATCTCTCGCCGGCTGCGGCCAGCGAGCGCTTGCGTCACCTCGAGGAGCGCCTGGGGAAGCCGCTCTTCTACCGTGCCAGCGACGGGTTGACGCTGAACCTGGCTGGCGAGTCGTTTCTTCGGCACGCCAGGTTGGTCTTGCAGCAGATTGCCAGGGCTCGCGAAGATCTCGCAGCGCTGGACGACGAGAGCATTGGTCATCTCCGAATCTTTGCGAATACCTCGGCGGTCACGGAGTTCATGCCGGGGATTCTTGGCGCTTTCATGTCGCGCCGTCCGTCGGTCACGATTGACCTGGTGGAGCGGCCCTTGCGCGATGTGCTGCGCGGTGTGCTGGATGGTGCGGTGGACTTCGGCATCATCGCCAGCAACGCTGAACCGGCAGAGGTGCAAAGCATTCACTTCGCAACCGATCGGATGGTCGTGGTGGCACCGGCTGATCATGCTCTGGGCGCGGTGCGGCCCCTGAACTACGAAGAATCCCTGGCCTATCCCCAGGTAGGGCTGGAGGAAGGCTCCTCTCACGGCGCCTTCATGCGTGAGGTGACACCTGCGCTGCCCGCTGGGCCGCGCACCCGCATTCAACTTCGAAGCTTTGAAGCCCTGTGTCGCATGGTGTCGGCGGGGGTGGGGGTGGGCGTTGTGCCCGAGTCGGCTGCGCTTCGTTACCAGAAGGCCATGCCCTTGGTGCTGTACCCCCTGCAAGATGCATGGGCATTGCGGGAGCGGCGGGTGGTGGCGCTGGACTTCAAGGCACTGCCTGCGTGTGGCCAGTTGCTGATCGAAGAGATCAGAGAGTCCTTCGCAGATCGGTGATGAGGCTGGAGGCTCGAACTGAAGTAACGGGGGCGAAAGGATCCAAACGTCCGCCCTCTCTAGGATTTCAGCATGAACAGCTGCAAATCGTGGATGTTTGCGCGTAATTGAAGCCAATCCGCGGCGATCGGGTCACCCAATCGTTCAGCAATTTCAGCGGCACCGCGGTAGTCCTTCGCAAGTTCGACATAGTCTTCCTCGAGGTCATCCAGCAGAGGAAGCTTTTGCGCTGCTTCGCGCACCTCATCGAGGGCAATGGTCAACCCCCAACGGCCGCAAATACTCAGCACTTCACGACGCTCTCTGTGCAACTGCTGCTGCGCCACTCCGAGGCGCCTGGATCCTTGCGCTTTGAAAAGTCTGCTGGCGGCCGGTCGCTCAGTTTCCATGAGCATGTGCTCCAGACGAATCAGCAGGTGCAGCCACGTGTTGTTCACATCCATCTCAAAGGGTTATCAACAGCGCAGTCATGCCTGCCATGCCCGCCGTGAATGAAAGCCATGCAGCACGAGGCGAAGTTCCCTTGAGTGACTCGGGAATCAACTCCTCCATCACGACGAACATCATGGCGCCGCCGGCCACAGCAAGCGCCCAGGGAAGAGTCAGCGCACTGATGCTCACGGCGGCAACTCCCAAGGCCGCACCCAGGGGCTCGAGGAGCCCTGTTGCCAGTGCGAGCGCAAACGCCGTGACCCGGCGCAGTCCCATGGACAACACAGCCGTTGCCACGATCAGCCCCTCGGGTATGTTTTGGAGACCAATGGATACCGCTGTGCCCCAGCCCAAGGCATCGCCACCTCCAAAACCGGCACCGACGGCGAAGCCTTCAGGCAGGTTGTGAACGGCAATGGCCATCACCATCAGCCGCATGGAGTCCAGTGGCCATCCACCTTGTTCACGAGGAGCCGCGTGCATATGGGGCAGCCATCGATCAAGAGCGGCCATGGCGGCGTAGCCCACAACGGCAGCCAACAAGACATCCAGCGCAGAAGGAAAGGTTGTCATGCGAACGGCCGGCACAAGCAGCGACACAAGTGCGGCCGAAAGCATGGCTCCCGCTGATAGCGCCAGGAATCCGAACGTCGCCCGCTCGTTCGGTCTTCGCCTGAGGAGCAGTACGCCCAGCGCGCCAATACCTGTCGCAGCACCGGCAAACATGGAGCCTTGCAGTGCCTGGGCTGCGCTTGGATCCAAGCGAATCCACACGGACCACAAGCTTGAAACGAGGCTTTGCAGGAGAACGGCACATCCGGCGAGACAGATCGACAAACCCAGCACGAACCGCGCGGGGAGCGCATCCACACGGTCTTGCATCCGAAGAAGGAGTTGGGACATGGCTAAGCTCCGGAAAGAGGTGCGCCCGCCAGTGGCGAGCCGTCGTGCGCACCGCCGCGACAGTGCGCACGACCTTCGGCTTACTTCAGATCGAAGCGATCCAGGTTCATCACTTTGGTCCAGGCTGCGACGAAGTCTTTGACGAACTTCTTCTGGTTGTCGTCCTGTGCATAGACCTCAGCAATGGCACGCAGTTGTGAGTTCGAACCGAAAGCCAGGTCGACTCGGGTAGCGGTCCACTTCTTGGTGCCGGTCTGGCGGTCGCGCCCTTCGTAGGCGTTATCTCCCATGGGTGTCCAGGCGGTGGACATATCAACGAGATTGATAAAGAAGTCTGTTGTCAGTTGTCCTGGTCGGCGGGTGAGCACACCATGCTGACTGCCGCCATGGTTGGCCCCAAGGACGCGAAGGCCTCCCACCAGCACCGTCATCTCCGGCGCAGAAAGCGTGAGCAACTGCGCCTTGTCCACGAGCATCTCTTCGGGCGAGACGCTGAACGCATGCTTGCGGTAATTTCGGAAGCCGTCCGCTACGGGTTCCAAAACGGCAAAGGAGTCAGCGTCTGTTTGCTCGGCGGTGGCATCAACGCGTCCAGGTGTGAAGACCACCTCGACGGCGTGGCCAGCAGCTTTTGCGGCTGCTTCAACACCCACGTTTCCGGCCAGCACGATCAGGTCGGCAAGCGATACCCGCTTTCCTCCTGGTGCGGTTGTGTTGAACTGGTCCTGGATGACCTCAAGAGCTGACAGCACCTTCCTCAGCTGCCCAGGCTCGTTCACCTCCCATCCGTTCTGCGGCGCAAGGCGAATCCTCGCGCCGTTGACGCCTCCCCTTCGATCGCTGCCGCGGAACGTACTGGCGGCTGCCCATGCTGTTGACACCAGCTCGCTCACCGACAGACCCGAGGCCAGCACCCGCGCCTTGAGTGATTTCACATCGGCCTCGTCGATCAAGGCGTGGTTCACCGCCGGCAACGGGTCCTGCCAAATCAAGTCTTCTGCAGGCACCTCGGGACCCAGGTAAAGGCACTTGGGCCCCATGTCGCGGTGCGTCAGCTTGAACCAGGCCCGGGCGAAGGCATCGGCGAATTCCTCCGGGTTGTCGTGGAAGTGGCGAGAGATCTTCTCGTAGGCCGGATCGAAGCGGAAACCCAAATCGGCCGTGGTCATCATGGGGGGGTGCTTCTTGGAGGGGTCGTGCGCATCGGGGATCATGTCCTCCACTGCCACATCCTTGGCGCGCCATTGGTACGCGCCTGCGGGGCTCTTCACGAGTTCCCACTCGTACTTGAAAAGCATGCGGAAGTAGCCCATGTCCCAGGTGGTCGGATTCGGCTTCCACGCGCCTTCGATGCCACTCGTGGTGGTGTGCGCTCCCTTGCCGCTGCCCAAGCGGTTGGCCCAGCCAAAGCCCATTTCCTCGATCGGGGCACCTTCTGGAGCTGGTCCGACCAGGGCCTCGTCGCCGGCGCCATGTGCCTTGCCAAAGGTGTGACCGCCTGCCACCAGTGCGACCGTTTCATAGTCGTTCATCGCCATGCGGGCGAAGGTCTCTCGGACATCCCGCGCAGATGCAAGAGGATCGGGCCTGCCGTCCGGCCCCTGGGGGTTCACGTAGATGAGTCCCATCTGCACTGCGGCGAGCGGAGCTTCCAGCTGGCGCTCTCCGCTGTATCGGCTGTGGGGCTTGTCGCTGGTGGCCAGCCATTCGCTCTCGGGACCCCAGTAGATGTCCTCCTCAGGGGCCCAAATGTCGGCACGGCCACCGCCGAAACCGAAGGTCTTGAAACCCATGGTCTCCATAGCCACGTTGCCGGCCAGGATCATCAGATCGGCCCAAGAGATCGCGTTGCCGTACTTCTTTTTGATGGGCCACAGAAGGCGACGCGCCTTGTCGAGGTTGCCGTTATCAGGCCAGCTGTTGAGCGGGGCAAAGCGTTCGTTACCAGTGTTCGCACCTCCCCGGCCGTCGCCAGTGCGGTAGGTTCCTGCTGCGTGCCACGCCATGCGGACGAAAAGGCCGCCGTAGTGCCCCCAGTCTGCTGGCCACCAATCCTGGCTGTGCGTCATGAGGGCAGCAAGATCCCTCTTCAGCGCCGGGAAATCCAGCTTCTTGAAAGCCTCACCATAGACAAAGTCTGGATCCATCGGATTCGATACCGGCTGGTGCTGGTGGAGGATGCTGAGGTTCAACTGGTTCGGCCACCATTTGGCGTTCGACGGTGAGCCTTGTTGTGTGCGGGCGCCACCACCGGCGTGAAAGGGGCACTTGGAGAGATCTGCTTTGGTGCTCATGGATGCCTTTCCGTAAGGAAATGAAGTTGAGGGTTGGTCCGGACGAGAGGGATGTTTTCACTGCCTATCCATTTGTGCCATCTGATTGTTTTGATCTATCGAATAGCCTGAACTAATGGCCGGCACCAAGATCAGCGTTGCCTTCGCACGCTGGACCTGCCAAGAGCAAGCGAGGCCTCCGGTGGCGGCGCTGGATTCGTCAGCGCCGAAGGGCCGGCTCGAAGATTCCAGATTCCTGAAGTTCGCCAGTCAAAGCAGACTCGTGGCAGTCACTATTGCTCTCGGAGTTGCCCATGCTCTCTTTCACCTCCCGAACTGCCTGGACCCTCAAAGTCACCAGCGTGCTGATGGGCCTGTGTGCCCCGCTGGTCGCCGCAGCCCAATCCAACTACCCCTCTCGCCCCGTGACCGTGGTGGTCACCATGGCTCCGGGTGGCACCACCGACATCGTGGGCCGGCTGGTCGCGCAGAAGTTGCAAGAGCGCATGGGTGGCTCTTTCGTCGTCGAAAACAAGGCGGGAGCTGGCGGCAACATCGGGTCGGTGGCGGTATCCAAGTCCGCGCCGGACGGTCACACGCTGATGGTCCAGCTCAGCAGCACTCAGGTGATCAATCCGGCCCTGTACAAGTCCACCGGTTTTGACCCCATCAAGGACTTCGTACCCATCTCGCCGTTGGTGAAGGTGCCGTACGCGTTGATCGTCAACCCGAAGTCTGATGTGCAATCCGTGGCCGCTCTGCTTGCCAAAGCCAAGGCGGCGGGCGACAAGCCGATGCAGTACGCCTCCGCAGGTAGCGGTACCCCCAATCACCTCCTGGGTGAACTGCTGGGTACGATGGCTGGAGTGCCTTTCACGCACATTCCCTACAAGGGCGCTGCGCCCGCCACGCAGGCTGTGGCCGCCGGTGAGGTGCCGTTCGCGTTTGTAGCGCTGCCCACTACCATGGGACAGATCAAGTCTGGTCTGGTGCGCGCCATCGGTGTCAGCTCCACCGAGCCCTTGTCTGTGTTGCCCGACGTGCCGCCGATAGCCCGAACAGTGCCACGTTTTTCTGGCGACGCCTGGGTTGGACTGTTCGCGCCGGCAGGTACGCCTGCTGCCATCGTTGACCGGCTTAATAACGAGGTACGCCAGGTTATGGCTTCAGCCGACGTGAAAGAACGCCTGGGGGCGTCCGGTGCCACTCCCTTCACGCTTTCTTCCGCTGACTTCCTTCAGCTGATTCGTACCGAGTTGCCTCTCTGGGCTGATGTCGTCAAGCGGTCTGGTGCCACGGTGGACTGAACATCATGCGCATCACCTCCCTACGCGCGCACGTCCTGCGCGACCCTCACCCTGGCGAGGCCCATTGGGTCAGTCACTTCAAGGTGCCGCACGCCAATGAGATCCTCATCGAGCTGCAGACGGATGAGGGTATCGAGGGTTTCGGGCTGGCCACCAGCTACACCTCCACCGATCCCTTGGTGCACACGCTCACCAGCGGTCTGGCTGAGTTCATCATCGGTGCAGACCCACTGGCGCCCGAACAGCTGTACCAGCGCTTGTTTTCACTGACCTGGCAACGCTTGGCTTTCGAAAAAGGTTGGACCCGCGAGGCCCTGGTTCGGCTCTCTGCTGCAGTCGACATCGCTTGCTGGGACATCATCGGGAAGTCAGCGCGACTTCCGCTGTGGCGCCTGCTGGGCGGCTTCAGGTCTGCAGTGCCCTACTACGTCACCTGCGCCTACTACCAAGCGGGCAAGGGATTGCCGCAGTTGAAGGACGAGATGCAGAAGCTGAGGGCTCAGGGCCACACACGCTTCAAGGCCAAGGTCGGGGGGCTGAGCCTGGATGCTGACATGGAACGCCTGGCCCTCATCCGCGAGGTCATCGGACCGGACTGCGATCTCATGGTGGACGTGAACCGCGCTTGGGATTTGCGTACCGCTACCAAAGCAGTACGTCTGCTGGAGCCCTTGAAGCCGAGATGGCTGGAGGAACCGCTTCGCTGGACTGATGACCGCCACGAGACCACGTTGCTCGCGCAACGCACCCATATTCCCATCACGGGCGGCGAAAGTGAGATGACCACGGCGGGTTGCCGTGCCTTCATCGACGAACGTGCGATCAGCGTGTTGCAGTTTGATGTGACCATGATGGGGGGCTTCACCGAGGGGCGCAAACTGTCTGCGCTGTGCGAGGTGAACCACGTCGATGTGGCCCCACACCACGATGCATTCATTCACGCACACATCGTGGCCGGCTCGCCAGCCGGCCTGATCGTCGAGTCTTTCCCCGACCCTGCGCGGGATCCTCTCCAGGCAGAGCTGTTCGAAAACCCACCTCCTATGCGAGATGGTCTCCTCCATCTGAGCGAAGAGCCTGGCCTCGGGCTCAGCCTTTCACCCGCCGCTGTCCGAAAGTTCGGCCAGAAAGTGCTGTGATGAGTGAACAGATGCAGGTGACCACTGCTGACCTGTGTGACGCGGACGCAGCAGCTCAAGTCATCGTCCTGCCTTGGCGTCACTATGGTGGGCGTCAATGTATGCAAGGACCGGTCGTCACCTTGACGAGCCCAGGCAGTGTGGGCTTGGTTCGGGACACCTTGACACAACCAGGCGACGGACGAGTGTTGTTGGTGGACGGCGGTGGGGCGCTTACTTGCGCTTTGCTTGGGGATCGCCTGGGCGGACAGGCCGTTGCCAACGGATGGGCCGGCGTGATCATCCACGGTGCGGTGCGCGACACCGCCATCCTCGCCACCCTCCCCCTGGCCGTGATGGCGCTGGGCAGCTGCCCAAAGCGGGGGCAACTGGAGTCGTTCGGGCAGTCAGGTGTGCCTGTGCATGTGGGGGGCGTGTTGGTCGAGCCGGGCCGCCATATCGTGGCCGACGAGGACGGTGTGGTCGTGCTGCCGTCACCGCCGGTTGCGTAATGCGACGTTCGTTCTGATTCATCCTTTGCAACTCAACCTCCGGAGCACACCATGAGCCGCCATTGGAGTCTTTGCATCTTGTGGGCCCTGACCAGCCATGCCACGCTCGCCGCCACGCCGGGCACGCTGGCCTGCAAGACCACGGAGGAGTGCAACGCCCAAGCGGCGCGCATCGGTGCGTTCGTGCCCGCGCCGGCCTCGCGCGGCAACACCACAAGCCCCGTCGATCAGGCAGAGAGCCAGTTCTACTGGATGAACAAGATCAACAAGGCGTCTGTCGTGATGATGGTCGAGGAGAAGATCCTTCCCCTGGAGACTGGGCGCCTGATCGCCAAGGGGGTGGCCTTCACTATCGACCAGGCGGGCAAGCCAGGCGGCAAGAGCCCTTCAGACGTGATCCAGATCGAGGACATCATCACCACTCACGTCGGGCCGGACGCGTCGCTGATCCACGCCGGGCGCAGCCGGCAGGACATGTACGCCACCTTCCGTGCGGCCCAGCTGCGCAACCAGGTGCTCGACTTCTACGACGCTATCAGCAGCTTCCGAGACCGTGTGCTGATCACCGCAGCCAGGCACGTCCACACGGTGGTGCCGGCCTACACCAACGGTGTGCAGGCCCAGCCCATCAGCTATGCCCACTACCTATTGGCTTTCGAGGCCTCCTTCGCGCGTGATGCCCAGCGCATGCGTGAACTGCATGCCCGGCTCAACCGCAGCGCCATGGGCACCGCCGTGCTGGCCAACTCGAGCTGGCCGCTGAACCGCCGCCGCATGGCTGACCTGCTCGGGTTCGACGGTCTGATCGAGAACTCCTACGATGCCGGGCAGGTCTCCACCTTCGACATCCCGATCGAGGCCGCGGGCATTCCCTCCTCGACCGCCATTCGCCTGGGGGCCTTGCTCAACGACATCCACACCCAGTACCACCAGACTCGCCCGTGGTTGCTGCTGGAGGAGGGGTCCACTTATGGGTCGAGCGCCATGCCGCAAAAGCGCAACCCAGGCTTGGTGATGAATGCGCGTGAGCAGGCCTCCACCGTGGTGGGCCTGGCGCATACCGTGAGCCTGCGCGCCCACAACGTGACCCCCGGTATGCGCGACTACAAGCAAACGCCAGTAGAGCTCGCGCTGTTTCCGCAGGCGGTGCGCATGATCGCGTCGATGAACGCGGTCATGGATGTGTTGACGGTCAATCCTGCGCGAGCGCTGGCCGAACTGGAGGACGACTGGACCACCTCCATCGACATTGCCGAGAAGCTGCAGAAAGACCATCAGGTGCCCTTCCGTGTGGGCCACACCTTCGCTTCTGACATGGTGGGCCACGCGCGGGCCCAGGGCCTGCGACCCAAGGAGTTTCCCTACGACAAGGCGGTCCAGCTTTTTGCCGCCGCCCTCGCCAAGAACAAGTTGCCCGAGGCAAAGCTGCCGCTGTCTGAGCTGGCGCTGCGATCGTTGCTGTCACCGGCTGAGATGGTGCGCACGCGGGTGGGTATTGGTGGGCCGCAGCCTGCGGAGGTCGAGCGCATGCTCGGAGCCGCCCAGTCGCAACTGCGCTCGGACAAGGCCTGGATGCAGGGCACGCGCCAAAAGCTCAAGGACGCTGATGCGCGTCTGGATACTGCGTTCTCCAGGCTCGTCGCCCCCTGATGGATTACACGACGTCCCATCGCACAATGCGTGGCTTGAGATCCGCGCAGCCTTTGTTGGGCCTGTCAGTGTTGTTCCAGCCGAGCGCGATGTATCGGGCTCTTTTATGCGCGCAGTGACCGAACAGGGGTGTCTGCAGTTGCATGCGGATTCCCCATGATTCGTACGCCATCGCCACCCAAGCCGACGTGGCTCGATGCCCTGGAGGCCAGGCTTGTCCATCCTGGTGCCTCGGCCGACGCGCGCCTGAAAAAGATGATCGTGCTTGCGTTTCTGGCGCTGGCCTTCTTCTTTTTTCTGGCTCATGCGGCCTTCTTCGCAGCGGGCGGCGCGTTTCGCACCGCTGCGCTCGACCTGTTCGGTGCCGTGGTCGCCGCGGCGCTGGCGGCCGTCATGCCCAGAGTGGCTGATCCTGTTCCGCTATGGCGCGTCTACACAGCTTTGCACTTTGTCCTGATGTTCCTGATCAATCACTCATTGGGTGGTCTTCAGCACGCTCAGGGCTCGCTCATCTACGTGCTGTTCTTTCCTTTGGTGGTCTACGCCATTGACGGTGTGCGTGCTGCCGTGTTCACCCTGGTGGCAGGCATAGGCGTGTATGGGGCTTCAGTATGGGCCGCTCCCTACGCCCCAGTGGACCAGCTCCCGCCCGCCTGGATGCTGACGACTCTGAGTCTTTCGAACATGGTGGGGACCACCGCCGTCGGCCTCGTGGCCGTGTATTTCTATGGTCGCCAGAGCCGCTTTCTGGCCACGCAACTGGTCGAGGAAAAGGAGGCGCGGGCGCAGGAGACGCAGGCCCTTCTGGAGAACATGCTGCCACGCGACGTGGCTCAGGAACTGGCGAGCACCGGCTCGACCAAGCCCGTGCGACACGACGCCGTGTCGATCTTGTTCACCGACTTCAGCGGTTTCACCCAAGCCTCTGCGGCCATGCCCGCAGACATGGTAGTCAGCCAGCTCAACGAAATCTTTGCAGCCTTCGACGACATCTGCGACGAGTGCGGCGTGGAAAAGATCAAGACCATCGGTGATGCCTACATGGCTGCAGCAGGCGTTCCGCAGAGTTGCAGCGACCATGCACAGCGTTGCGTACGCGCTGCGCGGGAGATGCTGCAGTTCATGCAAGCACGCAACGCGTCCTCAGCTTTCAAGTGGGGCCTACGCGTTGGCATCCACTCGGGTCCCGTCGTATCTGGGGTGGTGGGCAAACGCAAGTACGCCTTCGATGTCTGGGGAGATACCGTCAACATCGCGGCCCGCATGGAGGCCAGTGGCGAGGCGGGACGGGTGAACGTGTCCGCCTACACCTGTCACCTGATCCGCGAAGATTTCCCGTGCGAGTACCGCGGAAAGATCGAAGTGAAAGGCAAGGGACTGATTGACATGTACTTCGTAGCAGCTCCAGCAGGCTTTCCTTTGGGACCTTCATCCGGCTCCTGAAATGCACAAGGCCCGCCGCGGCAGGCCTTGTGTCGGCTTCAACGCCCCATCTGGTTTTTCAGGCCAGACAGGGTGCTGGACACATTACTTCAGAACTCCATCCCCACCTTGATGCCCCAGGTGCGCGGGTCACCGTAGTTGGCCTGGATGGAGGCGGTGGGCACATTGGCCTCATCAGGCTTGAAGACCACCGAGCGCACCAGGACGGCCTGGTTGGTCACGTTCTCGACGTAGCCCTCGACCGTGATGCCCTTCTTCTCGTTCTTCCAGCGCAGGCGCAAGTCGGTCTTGGCGTAGGCCTTCTGCTCCGAGCCCGGCACGTTGTAATCGAAGCTCCAGTACTTGTCGGAGTACGACACCTGAGCCATGGGTGTCAGCAGGCTGCCGTCACCCAGACGCATCACGTAGCCGGTCTGCATGGAGGCGGTGAACTTCGGTGACAGGGCGGGCTGCCAACCTCGCAGCTGCAACGCAGGGACACCACCGGCAGCCACGATCTGTTCCTTCGTCTTCGTCACCTCCTGGCGCCCGCCAAGATTGCCCAGGCCGGACAGTTGGCTGACCAGGTAGTTGCCGAACTTGGCGTCCAGGAAAGCAAGGGAGCCGTTGAGGAAGAAACTCTTGCCGGGGATCCAGTTGAACTCCAGCTCGGCACCCTTGGCATCGATCTCGCCACCATTGCTGGTGAACTCCGATGCGATGCAGGTGGCGGGTTTGCTCGGGTCGATGCAGGCGGTCACGAAGGACTGCGCGTGCATGTTGCGGTACCGGTTGCTGTAGAGCGAGCCGTTCAGCGTCAGTGTGCGCTTCATGAACTGGCTCTTGAAGCCGAGCTCCAGGGCGGTCACGGTTTCGGGGCCGTAGACGGCAGGCGCCCCTGCGGCCACCAAGGTGGCGCCGTTTACGCCACCCACTCGGTAGCCCGTGGAGGCCGTGGCGTAGAGCATCATGTCCTTGGCCACGTCCATCTCGGCACCCAGCCGCCACAGCGGCTTGCTGCCACCGCCCCCATTGGCGCCCCCAGTCAGCTTCTGCGAGTCCTTGTTGCTGCGGATGCCGCCTAGCACGCGCAACTTCTCGGTGAGGTTGTACGACGCGTTGGCAAAGACGGCCTGGGAGTCCGAATCGAAGGTGTCGCCCTTCTTGTCGTAGCGTAAGTACTGGCCGTTGTCGAGGTAACCGAAGTTCCAGTTGGCGCGCTGCTGGAACTGGTAGGCGCCCAGCAACCACTTCAGCCGGGTGTTGCCGTTCGAGGCCAGCCGCACTTCCAGCGATTGGCTGGTCTGGTCGTTGTCGTAACCTGCGAAGAAGTTCGTCAGCGAACTCTGGCCGTACTGGCCATAGTGGAAGCCGTTGCTGTAGTCCGGGTCAAAGTACTGGAGCGACTTGTAGCGGTCGTGCGCCCCCTGAACGGAAAGCGTTCCGAAGCCCATGTTGTACTGCGCCTGCAAATTCACGCTCGTACCCTTGGCCATACCGCGTGACGGCCCATCCCGGCTGATGTCCCAGGGTCCAGCATCATCCTTCGTGGAGGCTCCACTGGTCCCCGTGGAGCCCGCTGAGTCCGGCCCGGGCCGCCAGCAGTGGCCCTTGACGTAGACCGCATTGGCCGAGAGCTTGGTAGCCGTTGAGGCGTCGCCATTGTTGCGGTAGCAGCCGATCTGGGTGTAGCCCCAGATGGCATCGCTGTTGGTATCGCGGTCGTACGAGGTGATGCGCAGGCTGGCGTCGAAGTCCTTGGTTGGTTTCCAACGCATGGTCACGCGGCCTACCTGCACGTTTTCGTTGCGCAAGTCGTCGCTGGTGCCTTCAAGATAGGAGTTACGGATATAGCCATCATGGCGATCACCCATCAGTGCAACGCGCACGGCAAAGGTATTGCTCAGGGGCAGGTTCAGCACCGACTGCGCACGTACGCGACGGTAGTCACCCAGCAGGGCGTTGACGTTGCCGTAGGTGTCGCCAAACTCGGGTTGATTGCTGATGATGTTGATGGCCCCCGCAAAGGTGTTGCGGCCGTACAGCGTGCCCTGCGGGCCACGCAACACTTCGATGCGCTGCA
This sequence comes from uncultured beta proteobacterium, assembly GCA_903885585.1. Classification (GTDB taxonomy): domain Bacteria; phylum Pseudomonadota; class Gammaproteobacteria; order Burkholderiales; family Burkholderiaceae_C; genus Rubrivivax. The sequence goes on along the minus strand of CAISJH010000637.1, from coordinate 6,995 downwards.
CATCGAGGTAGCTGGCCAAGGTCTGGCCTGTGGTGGCGGCGTAGGCGCCATCGTTAAACACGCCGACTACTTGCTGAGCCGTCACTCCCACGTTGTTAGTGCGCGCGCCGCGGATCGCAAACCGGGCCTCGTCGCCGGAATAGCCCACGCGCAGGCCCGGCACCACCAGGCCCAGTCGGGTGGGATCCACGATGCCGGCGATCTCCATCGACTTCTCGTCGATGGCCGTGACTGAGGCTGACACCTCCTGGACGGTCTGTGCGCGCTTGGTCGCGGTCACCGTGATGGTCTGGGCGCCGAAGCGAGGATCGTTCTCCTGGGTCGAGGCTTGTGCCCAGGCCTGCGGTGCAGCAAAGGCCACGCCAATGAGGCTGGCCAACACTGTGGGTCGAGTGGCCATGCGCCTGGCGACTGCGCTGGAAGGGCGAAAGGTGCGGGATGTCATGTCAACGGTCTCCGGGGTGGGTGGATGCGGATGGGGCTCCGCGGGCGAGTCGATGACACGCACCGCTGTCGACGAAGCGGCAGCGGACAGGCATCGAAATTCGAAGGAGGACAGGCGCATGCGTATGCAAATGCGGGGGCTTCTGTGTCCATGGCCATTGCGCGCAAGGTCAGCGCGGGGTGGGGTCGGCGGCTGCCGGTGCAGTCGGCCGGGGAGCTTCACGCTCACCCGTGTCAAACGCTTCCCACCCATGGCCGTTGAACGGGTCCACGCCGAGTTGGCGCATCACGTGCGGAAAGTCCACCATCACCCAGTTGTCGACGATCTTGCCGTCCTTGACGCGCCAGAAGTCCATGTAGCGGATCTCCACCCGCTTGCCCGTGGGGGCGATGCCCATGAACTCACCGCTGTGGGTGGCTATCTGCGCACCGAAGGCTGCCATCCATTCGCCCTCGGCCAGTCGCGCCTCATCGGTGCACACCTTGTCGGAGAAGGCGGCCTGGAAGGGGCGCTGCCAGTGGTCCTGAAAGGACTTCAGCCCGAGCTTGGTGCCGCATCCGGCGTTCCCCATCCAGCGAAAGTCCTGGTGGAAGAAATCACCAATGCCGTCGATGACATGGTCGTTCAACCCGTCGACCATCCCTTCCACGACGCGGCGGGTTTCCTCCGTCTTTCTCAGGTCGTTGTCACGCGTCAACCGCGCCTGTTCTGGGCGTGAGCCTTTCATTTGGTGTCCTGTGTGCTGGTGGGTGCAGTGATCTTGGGCACCGCATTGCTCCTGGTGCCCTGATGGGCCTTGAAGAATGCGATGTCCCGGGCAACAGCGTCAGTGCGCTGGGGCTCCTGGAAGAAGTGGTCGCTGCCCGGGTAGCTGTGGAACTCATAGGTCAGACCACGCAGGTACAAATCGCGGGCCAGCCGCGCGGACCATCGGGGGTCGGTGCTGGTGTCTTCCAGGGCGTGATGCAGGATCAGAGGCGTCTTCAGCAGATGGAGATGCAGCAGAGGTTCGCGGGCCTCTTGGCGATCCTGAAGTCCAAATGCAGCCAGAGCGCTGCGCAACCTGTCCAGACCAGCCTTGGGGCGGCTTGTGGAGTCTTGCTGCAGGGGCGCGTTCAGGCGGTCGTAGTGATGGGCTTGTTCCCAGGCGTCGCCGCCTGAGGTGGACCACAGCGATGCAGCTTTCACCTCCGGCCAGGCGAGTACCGCGCGCAGGGCGATCTCGCCGCCCATGGAGTGGCCCCATACAAAGACTTGAGTGGTGTCGGCCCCAGGCAAAGCAGACAGGCCGTGCAGCAAGCCCACAACGTCTTCCGCGTAATAGGCGGGTGCCAACGGATGCTGGGTGAACACGGCGCCGTCGGAATTGCTGTGCCCTCTGTAGTCGGGCATGACCACCATGAACCCAGCCCGGGCATAAGCGCCAGGAACGGACCGGTAGTAGTCCCCGGGTCTGCGGTCCTGGCCGTCTTGCCCGTAGCCGTAGCGAGGAGGGTTGGGGTGATACCCGTGGAGTGCCACCAGCACGGGAAAGCCTTGCCTGGGCGTAACGCTCTCGGGCGTAGTGACCAAGGCATGCAAGCGGCGTCCACCGACGCGATAGGCCACCAATGAGGCCTTGAAGCCCGGGCCGTCCTCAAGATGCCGAACAAACTCGGGCTTGGAGGCGGACGCGGAAGCCTCGCGCAGCTGCTCGATGGCGGTCGGGGGCGCGAAAGGCGCTGAGCCGCCGGCGCTTGGCTGCGCCACGGCCACGCCGCTGACCACCAAAGCGGCCAAGACTGAAGCCACTCGCACAGCCCCATGCCGCCACGCAAGAAGCGGCTGCACGCAGTTGAGATCAACTGTTCGCATACGCATGCATTCTGGAGGCCGAGTCTTGTTTGTGTGCTGGTGTTTACCCTGCTGTGGCGCCATCCGCACAGGCAAACCGGTCCAGCAACCGAGCTATGTGAACCAAGGAAGCACTGCATGTACTGGCAGTGAACTAGCCCCTGCGAGGGATTTCCCGCATGATCGAAACTTCGATACCCCGTAAAGTGCATACGTATTCGTGCACAAGATGGTCACTCAAGATCTTCCCTTCACGCCAAGCTTCCGCCTGGATGGCCGACGCGCCCTGATCGTGGGCGCAGGCCGCGGCATCGGCGCCGCAGGAGCCTGTGCCCTGGCCGGCGCCGGCGCTGAAGTGACGCTCGCAGCCAGATCGCGCGATGAACTGGAGGCGGTAGCTGGCACGGTGCGCTCCCGCGGGGGCATGGCACAGGTGCTTGCGCTGGATGTGACCGATGCCCAGGCCGTGGCCCGCGGCATGGCAGATGACGGGCCGTGGGACATCGTCGTCAACAGCGCAGGCACCAACCGGCCAGCGAGGCTCACGGACACCTCTGACCAGGATCTGCAGGATGTCCTGGATCTCAATGTGCGGTGCGCCATGGTGGTCACCCGCGAAGCTGCGCGCGGCATGATCGCCGCCGGCCGAGGCGGCTCCATCATCAACGTGTCGTCACAGATGGGCCATGTGGGCGGGCCCAAAAGAGCGGTCTACTGCGCGACCAAACACGCGCTGGAGGGCATGACCAAGGCGCTGGCCTGGGAACTGGGGCCGCACGGTATTCGCGTCAATACGCTTTGCCCCACGTTCATTGAAACCGCCATGACGGCGCCCATGCTGGCCGACCCCGCCTTTGCAGAACAGGTGCGCAGCCGCATCGCGCTCGGGCGCCTCGGGCGGCTGGATGACGTGATGGGCGCCTTCGTGTTCCTGGCCAGCGATGCGTCAGCACTGGTGACCGGTACGGCGCTGATGGTCGACGGCGGCTGGACGGCCGCATGACGGCGCACGGCATATCGGGGCCCGAGATCGGGCGCTGGGACCTCCAGCGCGCCAGAGACGGCATGATGGCGGCCATGAAGCCGAATGTCACCTCCTTCGATGTCGCTCGCCTGGCCCAGGTGTCCCAATCAGCGGTCAGCCGAACGTTCACGCCCGGCGCGAGCGTGTCAGAAGCCACCCGAAAGCGCGTGCTCGATGCCGCGCAGAAGCTGGGCTACCGGCCCAACGCGCACGCACGCAGCCTGATCACCAAGCGCTCGCGCATCATTGGCCTGGTGCTGTCGGCGATGGAGAACCTCTTCTACCCGGTGGCCCTTCAACGGCTGGCCGAACGCCTGCAGCATGACGGTTACCACGTGCTGCTGTTCGTCAACCACAACCCGAATGCCGACGACCTGGTGTCGGAAATCTTGCAGTACCACGTGGACGGCATCGTGCTGGCCGCCGCCACGCTGTCATCCGCGCTGGCACGCAACTGCGCCGACGCCAGCATCCCGGTGGTGCTGTTCAACCGGATCATGGCCACGGGCAGCGCAGGGGCGGTGAGCTCGGTGCGCTCCGACAACATCGCCGGCGGTAGGGCTGTGGCCCGATTCCTGGCGCAGGCGGGACACCAGCGTGTGGCCTTCATTGCGGGCAATGAAGAGTCCTCCACCAACCTGGAACGCGAGAAAGGGTTTCGCGAGGGTCTGGCTGATGCGGGCTTGCACATCTGGGCGCGCGCCACCGGCAACTATGACTTCGAGCAAGCCAGGCGAGCAGCCCTCGACATGTTCCGCAGTGGCCAGGCGCACCCTGACGCCATCTTCGTCGCCAGCGATCACATGGCCTTCGCCGTGATGGACGCCCTTCGGCACGAACTCAAGTTGAGAGTGCCTGAGGACGTTTCGGTCATCGGCTTTGACAACGTCCCGCAAGCCGCCTGGGCCAGCTACAGCCTCACCACCGTGGAGCAGCCCGTCGATCCAATGATCGAGGCCACAGTCACGCTGCTGCAGGACTACCTGCGCGATGACTCCTCTCCAGTGGCCCGCAACATCGTGGTGCCCGGTGAGTTGATCGTCCGCGACTCGGCGCGACGACCTCCTTCCTCCATCACATAGACAGGACCACATGAAAGGCTTCGACCCCGAGTTCCAGGACCTGGATCACTACATCCGCGTCATCACCGACCGCATCTGGGAGGGCCGCAGGGTCGACGACATCCGACGCTATTACGGCGAGGGCTGCGTGGTCGAAACGCCTTCGGCGGTCAGCGTGGGTGTGCAGCCAGTGATCGATGGCACCTGGGCCACCCTCAAAGCCTTTTCCGGACCGCCGCCTGCTGGCCGAGGATGTCATCGCTTCTGGCGACGACGAAGACGGCTTTCTGTCTTCACACCGCATCTTCAGCCCGATGACGCATGCCGGCCCCGGGGTCTTCGGCGCTCCAAGTGGGCATGCGGTACACGTGCGCACCATCGCCGACTGCGTGTGCCTGGACAACCGCGTTGTCCACGAGTGGCTGGTGCGCGACCAGGCCGCGATCGCCCGGCAGATCGGGCTGTCCGCACGCGAGCTGGCCGAGCGTTGGCTGCTCACGGCGGGCGGCTGGTCCAAGCCGGTGGCGCCACCACCCCCTGGCCGCTACCGTTCAGCGATCGACCACTCGGCGTTGGCACAGTCCTACGCCAGTGTCTTCCTCTCCCGTTGGACGGGCAGCAAAGTCTCTGATGTCTCGTCGCTGTACGCCTCGGATGTCATCGCCGCCCTGCCAGGCGGAGAGCGGGCGGTAGGCGCCTCGGCGCTGGCTGCCTTCTGGGCCGGTATGGCCCAGGCCCTGCGCGGCGCGGAGCCGGTTATCGAGCACCTGACACTGAACGATAGGCCAGGGCGCGCCACGCCCTTGGCCATGCGATGGCGCGTGCAGACACGGCACACAGGCGACGGCCGCTACGGCCGCGCCACCGGACACACCGTGGAGGTGATGGGCATCACGCACGCAGAGTTCGAAGCAGGTCGCGTGGTGCGCGAATGGCACCTGATCGATGACGTGGCCATCTGGATGCAAGTCCTTGGCCGGCAGGACTGAGTTCATGGCCAGGATTGAACTTGAAGGGGTGAGCAAGCGCTGGGGCGGTTCCGTCGCCGTCGAGCCGATGTCGCTGGACATCGCTGACGGCGAGTTCCTGGTGCTGTTGGGTCCGTCCGGGTGCGGCAAGACAACGACCATGCGCATGGTGGCGGGGCTGGAGGATCCCAGCGAGGGTGAGATCCGCATCGGTGGCCGCCGTGTGAACGAGGCCGAGCCCAAGGACCGCGATGTGGCGATGGTCTTCCAGAGCTATGGCCTATATCCCAACATGACCGTGGCCGAGAACATCGGCTTTCCGCTAAAGATCCGCGGCATGCCACCCGAGCAGGTAGTGCAGGCCGTAGCCCAGGCTGCGGCAAAGGTCGAGTTGACCGAGTTCCTCAAGCGCCGTCCCAGAGAGCTTTCGGGCGGTCAGCGCCAGCGGGTTGCCTTGGCTCGGGCGATCGTGAGGCGTCCGTCAGTGTTTCTGATGGATGAACCCCTGTCCAACCTCGACGCACAACTGCGCGTGAGCATGCGGGTGCACCTGAAGCATCTGCACCACGAGCTGGGTGTGACCACGATCTACGTGACGCACGACCAGATCGAGGCCATGACGCTGGCCGACCGGGTGGTGGTGATGAGCAAGGCCCGCATCCAGCAGGTGGGCACGCCCGAGCAGATCTACAACGAGCCGGCCAACTTGTTTGTGGCGGGCTTCGTGGGCTCGCCGTCGATGAACCTGCTGGAAGGCTCATTGAAGGACGGCGTGTTCACTTCACCTGATGTGCGCGTGACAGGCTTTGGGCAGGCGACGCATGCGGCTGCCGTACTGGGCGTGCGCGCCGAGGATGTCCTTGTGGGCCAGATCGAAGGCGCAGACTTGGTCAAAGAAGTCTTCTCCTTCGAACTCACGGGTGACGCCACCTTGGTGACCGTCCGTATTGGAGACCGGCTGTTCACTGCTCGAGCGGCCAAGGAGTTTCGGACGACCGTGGGTCAACCAGTGGGGCTGACCTTGCGCCCAGCTCAATGCCACCTCTTCGACGCCACCACGCAGGCTCGCCTGCAGTGGTCGGCCTGAACCGAACCACGACGGGCTCCCTCAGGCCCATCCACGCAAGAACCTGGAGAACCCGTACATGCACTCCCCGCGATCGCTTCTGGCCTGCGCCATCCTGGCCGTCGCCGCGCTGCCGGTTTGGGCTTCATGCCCTGATATCAAGGGGCAGGGTGAGTTCAGCTTCATCGGCAACTCATTTCCTGCCGTGACGCACGTGGCGCGGCAGATCGAGGCCTGTGCCCGCCCGGGGCTGAAGGTGGCCTTCAAGATCACCCCACAGGCCCGCGAGGAGACAGAGCGTGCTTTTGCGGCGGGCAAGTCCCCGTTCAGTGGCGCTGCGGTCTCGATGGGGGAGTTCGTCAAGCTGCAAAGCCTGGGGCAACTGCAGCCCATGACCGACTTGGTGGACAAGTACCGCACCCGTTACCGCCTGGAAGACGGGATGCTGATACGCGTCAACGGCCAGGTCATGGCGGTGGCCTTCATCCAGAACGCCCAGAACCTCTTCTACCGCAAGGACCTCTTCGACAAGCACGGCATCAAGGTGCCCACCACCTATGCCGAGATGCTGCAGGCGGCGGCCACGCTCAAGGCGAAG
>CAISJH010000636.1 GCA_903885585.1 uncultured beta proteobacterium | reverse complement strand
GGCGACGGCGGTAGCAGGGGCAGGTCAGCCCCCTGTTCCTGAAAGCGCCGCAGCCAACCTCTGCCGGCGGCTGGACTTGGTGGTAGCAATCGGGACGGTGTTGATCACCCCGCCCAAGTACTGCTCCAGCACCTGCCAGGCGCGGCCGATGTCGGTGGGGATGAGGCCCGCTGCCGTGACGGGGCCCACCAGCACGGCGGCTCTGGCAGGGCTGCCGTCGGGGCCGGGGTTTTGCGCGACCCACAGGGCCAGCAGCAGCCAGGCGGAGGACTCTTCGCCCGTCAAGTCCCGCAGTTCCGCAAGAGCCTGCTTCAAAGCACCCTCGTCGGTGGGATCGACTTGAAAGCCCGCAGCCAAGCCCGGCAGGTCTTCCACCAAGCCGCCTCGGGCCAGGTGGTCGGCCACCCCACCGGACATCTCGGCCAGGCTGGTGTACTGAGGTGCAGTGACTTGCGCGTCGGCTGAATCGTCGACATCTGCTTGTTTGCGCAGGAAAGCCGGAATCGCGATTGCGTCCACGTCCGGCCCCACCAGGGAATGGACTTGAGTGCGAGCCGAGCGCCAGACCGAGGGTGTGCCCAGGCTGGCCATCGTGGCGCTGCTGCGCATGGCGCTGGCGGCGATCTTGAGGCCGCCCGAAGACTTGCCGAACTTCATAGAGGCCGACCCTGTGATGGCACGTGCATCCACCACTCGCCCGGTGTTCCCCCAACCCGCAGCCAGCATGGACTGCACGCGGTGCAGCAGCGATTCATCCTTGGGCTTTTCGCCTTCTGCCCTTCGGTGCACCAACACGCCATGGGTATGGCGGCTGATCAGGCGGTACTCCAGCGCCAGTGCACGGGCCTGGGTGACGGGCTCCTGCTCCACCACGGCCTCGTCCATGCGCTGGGCCAAGACCATGTCGTCGGGCGCACTCAAGGCGTCCAGCGCCGCCACGCGGCGGGCTGCTGCCATGCGCGGCAGGTCGTCACCATCGACGACGCCCACGATGGAGACCCGGCCAATCTCCACCTCCTGTCCGTCGTGCCTCTGAGCCAGCAGCCGCACCTCCTCGAACTGAGGTAGAGCCTTGGCCCGTGGCGAGTCACCGTCTTTGGCAAAGCCCGCCAGGGCCAGCAGCGTGTCGCCGCCGAACGCCCGCTTCGGTGTCGGCAACTCCCAATGCGGCGCCTCGGCCATGCCCCAGTCCAACCGAAGCCCTGTCCACACGCTTTGGCGCATGCGGTGCAGCATCCGGCTGGCGGCTGCCTCAAGCGCCTCGCCGGGGGTGGCGAACTCGCAGGCCCCACCCGTGGCCTCGGCCAGATGCCGCAGCACCCCCTCGGCGGGAGAAGAGCCAACTCCAATGACAAACACCCGGTGCCCGCTCCGCTGGGCCGAGGCGATCATGCGTTGGGTATCCCACACCTCACCATCGGTGATCAGCAGGACGTCGGCGCAACCCCCTTCCGCGGGGGCCACCTTGCCATGCGCACCCTTGCGTGGCTTTGCCGAAGGGGCCGAAGGCAGCCAGGAGGGCAGGGCGAAGACGCCCAGCAGCGCGGCTTCCATCTCGGTGCCGCCCAGGGATGCGTCGGTGGCTTCCACGGCCTCACCCAAGCGCTGAAGCGCCTGCGGGGTGCAGCGCTGGGGCGGCATCACCAGTTCGGAGCTGGACCCGAACCGGGTGAAGCTCACCTCATCGTCCTGGCTGAGTCCTTCCACGACGCCCAGCAGAGCGCGACGCGCCGAGGCGATGCTGTCGCCGCCCATGGAGCCCGAACAGTCCACCAGCAGCTTGAGCGCCAGACCCGCCGACCCTTCTGCCTTGGGTGCCACCGGCAGCTCAAACGCAGCCAGCGCCACCCCTTGCGCCCAGGTGAGCACGTGCGGCTGAGCCTCAAGGGGCGTCACCAGCAGCACCACATCCCGGTCCATCCGGGCGCCTTCAGCCAGCGCCACCTCCAAACCACCTTCAAATGGCGTGCACCGGGTGGGGTGCGTCGGGCATTCCACGCCGCCCGCAGCCAAACCTCCAGCCACCTGCACTGACAACTCCAGCGGGTACTCCGCCTGCAATGACGCTTCAGGCACCTGGTGCGGGTGAAGCCCCGAGCGCTCAGGGTTGCCGTAGCGGGGCGCGATCGTCATCGGAACGGCCAAGCGCAGCCGCCCCTGCTCAAAGGCCACGAGCTGGGCGAAGCGAATCTCCAGCACCACCTCCTCGCCGCGCTTCAAGTTCCCGATATTGGCCGTGTACAGGCCGTCCGGCCCGGCTTCCAGCAGTGCCGGTGCGTCGCCCTCGGACAGGGCGGTTTCGTACACCTCTTCGGCCTGCGCGCAGGGCATCACTTCGCAGTCCACCCGGCGGCCGGAGAACTCGGCGGAAAAGCCCAACAGCACTGCTGAGAGCGGCAGCGGGAAGGTGTAAACCACCTCCAGCGTGCGGCGGCTGGTGTTGCGGTAGGTCTGGCGCAGCGTCAGCGAGAACAGCAGCCCGTCCAGACGCCCCTGCGCCTTGACACCGGCGAGCACGGGGTGGACGCCGTCATCAGCGGCAGCGCGCAGGCAAAACGCCCCTTCGGTCGATTCCGTCATGTTGAAAGTCCCTGAGCAAATGTTGTTGCAGCAATGCCTGCGACCGGCAGGACGGTCGAACGTATCTGGGCACGCTTATTGACGCTGCGGTGTCAATATAACTGTGAAACAAACACCAAGCTGTCAATAAAATCCCGAACGTCAAACCCGTCTCCCAGCAGCAACACGTGCCGCTCTGTTGGTTGCAGACAAGAGTGATCTTCTGAGCGGGGTGGCTCATAGGGCGAGCTAGTGAGGCTCAAGCCAGGTTCACGCACCCCCGAGGAAACACTGCTGGGGTTTTAGACAGTACTTTTGGTTGCCAAGGTTTGGTCTGATCGATCGAGCAGTGCGCTGCCGATTAGCATCCGCTCATGGCCCACTTCCACCCCAGCCTCCCTCCGCGTCGCGCTCTGACGGCCGGTGACCATGCCGAGCTGGCGGTGTTGCGCCTGCTGGAAGACGGGCTATCTGACGCCTACACGCTCTTTCACAGCGTGGACTGGACGGATGCCGTAGGCGCGGACGCCCGCCACGGCGAGGTGGACATCGTCATCGTCAATCAGGCCGGTGACGTGATGCAGCTGGAGGTGAAGGCCGGCGTGGTGGACTTCACCAGCAACGGTATCTTCAAGACCTATACCGGCACCCGCAAGGACGTGGCCGGCCAGCTCAACACCCAGTACGGCGCCATGCGCTCGCGCTTGGGCGCTGCGGGCCTGAGCGTGAAGCTGCTGCAGCGCCTGGTGCTGACCGACGCCCGCGCCGAGGGGCAGACGGCGCGCTGGCCGCGCGAGCACATCATCGACAGCACCGAGTTTCCGCACCTGTGCAGCCGCGTACAGGCCGAACTCGGCCCCGGCACGCCCGCGCCTGCCACCCAGCGCGCCGTGGCGGACTTCTTCGGCAACGTCTTTCGCGTGCAGCCTGATGTCTCTGCCCTGGCCGGGCGCCTGGTGGCGGCCAGCACGCGGCTGTCTTCGGGCCTGGCCACCTGGGTGCCGCGGCTGCGGGTGCCCTCGGGCATCGTGCGGGTGGTGGGCACGGCCGGCTCGGGCAAGACGCAGCTGGCCCTGCGCCTGCTGCGCGACGCAGCCGCCCAGGGCCAGCGCGGCGCCTACGTGTGCTTCAACCGCGCCCTGGCCGACCACATGGCCACCGTGGTCCCTGTCACCAGCCAGGCCGAAACCTTCCACCAGATGGCGGACCGCATGTGCCGCGCCGCGGGCCAGCCGGTGGACTACACCGCCGAAGGCGCCTTCGCCACCCTGGCCGCGCAGGCGCAAGCCCTGTTGGACCAGAAGCCGGCCGATCTCGACTTGCTGGTGCTGGATGAGTTGCAAGACCTGCAGCCTGAATGGGCTCAGGCGATCACGCAGCGCGTCAAGCCCGAGGGCCGCCTCATCCTGCTGGAAGACCCCGAGCAGCAGCTCTACGCCGACCGCGAGCCCTTTGCCGTGGAGGGCGAGGCGGTCATCACCTCGAACGAGAACTTCCGCTCACCGCGGGCGCTGGTGCGGCTGTGCAACTTGCTGCGCCTGACTCAGGAGCAGTTGGAAGCCCTGGGCCCACACGAAGGTACCGTGCCGGACCCTGTGACTTATGCCGACCCTCGCAGCCTGGTGAACGCCACCCGCCAAGCCGTACAGCGCTGCTTGGACCTGGGTTTTGCGCTGGAAGACGTGGCCGTCATCACGCTGCGCGGCCGCGGGTCGTCTGCGCTGCTCAAGCTGGAGCAACTCGGCCCCTGGGCGCTGCGCCGCTTCACGGGTGCGTACGACGAACAAGCTAACCCGATGTGGACCCCTGGCTCGCTGCTGGCCGACACGGTCTACCGCTTCAAGGGCCAGAGCGCACCGGCGGTGGTGTTGACCGAGTGCGACTTCGAGCAGTGGGACGACAAGACCCGGCGGCTGCTCTTTGTCGGCCTGACTCGGGCCCGGGTGCACCTGGAGTGGGTGGTGTCCGAGGGGGCGGGTGGGGTGATGACTGGGGTGGTGTGAGGGTCAGGCTGCCAGAGTACCTGTTGTTTCGTCCAGGTCACCTGGTGAGCCACCTTGCCAGGAAGATCTTCTCCATCAGGACATACCCTGAACCGGTCCAATCGAGCACAAATGCGTGCGCTCGCAGCGGGGTTCATCCGTAACATCCTGGCAAACATTCAAGAAGTATCAGGGCAGGCAAGGTGGCAGCACAACCAGCGTTCCGGCGACCAGTAATGGGAGCAAGGTTTGTGCCGAAAGGCGTGGTCACCGCATCTGTGGTGATACCGAAAAGCCAGGCCTCAGTGGGACGAGCTGCCCGGTTCTCTAACCCGCCGGTAGGCCGCCGTTACGTCCTGGATGAAGGCCCGCACCTGCTCAGGCGTCATGCCGGCGCGGCCTGGCTCCACCTGAATCTCTACACCGTCAGCCAGAGAGATGCGGCTCCATACCTCCACCATTCCAGGCTTGATTGGACGCGGGGGCGCCTCCTCTGGCGAACCCGCTTGCAACTCCCGCACCCGCTCCAGACTCAGTCCAGCATCCGTCCAGCGGCGGATCAGCAGCAATTGCTGCAGGTGCCGTTCCTCGTACCAAGCTCCACGCTTGGCACCGTGTGGCCTGTCTATCAAGCCTTGTGCGATGTAGAAGCGTACTGTGCGCGTGGGCACGCTGGCCAGGGTTGCCAGATCGTGGATGGAGTAGCGGGATGGGGTGAGCAAATCAGAAGGCATGGGGCCTCGTATAGCACTTGGTGCCACCAGCTTCTTGAGCTGGTACAAGTACGAGGAGGTGATGCAAGTACTTCGTCATCAGCATACCGCCTTCCTGATGCGGGTGGTGTGGCTGGTGAACTCCCGCGCTCGCCCGCATCAAGACAGTGGTCGCGGCGCCGGGCTATTTCGTCGGTTACCGCGCTGCCTGGCACAGGAGCAATGCGCCCGCTTGGTCCCCAGGCTAGCGGCAGAGTTCTTCCGAGAGTGCTGCAACCTTCTCCTTCAAGTTCAAAGATATGAAAACCTCACCACCAGCAGTCGTTCTCCTCAGCGGAGGCCTGGACTCCACCACAGTGCTGGCCATAGCCAAGGACCAGGGCTTCGCCCCTTATGCGCTGAGCTTTCGATACGGGCAGAGGCATGCGCACGAGCTACAGGCGGGCGAATTGGTCGCTGCATCCCTCTGTGCGGTGAAGCATGTGGTGGCCCAGATCGATCTGCGGGAGTTCGGGGGTTCCGCCCTGACTGCTGACATTGATGTGCCCAAGGGGCGCTCTTCAGACGATATGTCGCATGGCATTCCGATCACCTACGTGCCTGCCCGAAACACGGTGTTCCTGAGTTTTGCTCTTGCTTGGGCGGAAACACTGGGTGCTTCGGACATCTTCATCGGGGTCAATGCCTTGGACTACT
>CAISJH010000635.1 GCA_903885585.1 uncultured beta proteobacterium | reverse complement strand
GACTGCAGCATGCGTTGGCTGATGGCGTAGCCGATGCCTTGGGCGCCGCCGGTGATGACCGCCACGCGGCCTTTCAAGTCGATCTGGTTCATTCAGTCCATGCCTTTCAGTGCCTGGGGGTTGTCGCGCCGGCAGTCCTCGATGTACTGCCGGATGATGTCTTCGAAGGACGCTTCGGCGTGCAGGCCCAGCGCGTGGGCGCGAGGCGTGGACACGCCGCGCGGCCAGTTGGCCACGATGCCGGCGATGCGCGCGTCGTGTTGGGGCTTGACGCGGGCCCGCACCCGGGGGCCGGCCACGGCTTCCAGCGCATCCAGCATCTGCTGCACGCTGACGTTCAGCCCAGGCAAGGTGATGGCCGAGCGGCCCACGAAGGCCTCGCGGCTGGCCTCGCCCACGGCGATCAAGCTCCGCACCATGGTGTGCACCGTGGCCACCGGGTGGCGCACATCGGCGCTCACCGGCAGGATGGCGTCCTCGCCCGCCAGGGGCTCACGGATGATGCCGCTGAAGAAGGAACTGGCCGCGCCGTTGGGGCGCCCCGGGCGCACCGTTACCGTCACCAGACGCGCGGCGCGGCCGTCGATGTAGCCCTTGCGCGTGTAGTCGGCGATCAGGTGCTCGCAGATCAGCTTCTGCGTACCGTAACTGGTCTGCGGCATCGGCAGCGTGTCGTCACCCACGATCTCGGGGAAGGGGTAGGCCGGATCCGGCCCAAAGACCGCGATCGAACTGGAAAACACCAGCTTGGCCGGCACCGCGCCGCCTTCGGTGCGGGCCCGCAGCGCGTCCAGCAGGGCCCGGGTGCTGTCGAGGTTGGAGCGCAGGCCGAGCTCGAAATCGGCCTCGCACTCGCCCGATACCGCCGAGGCCAGGTGGAACACCGCGTCGAAGGGCTCATCGCGCAAGGTGGCGCATTCCTGCAACAAGGGGCGCACACGGACCGTGACCCGCGGGTGCGCCCGCAGATCCGCTGGCGGCTCGAACTGATCGGTCAGCACGATCTCGTCGATGGCTTTGCCATCGAAACGACCCTGGGCCAACAGGGCCCGGGCCAGGCGGGCGCCGACAAAGCCGCCGCCTCCGGTGATCAACACACGCATGGGTTCACTCCTGCAGGTTCTTCCAACTTCAACTCGGGGTCCAACGTTCGGTTTGCGGCCGGGCCATCACACCGTGCGTGCCGCGGCCAAGGCTGCAGGCAACACGCCCCGGCCCTTCAGCCGGGCCGCGGGCGCCGCCAACGAGGGCAGTTTGCGGCGTGAGCCCAGCACCAGTTCGATGTCCTGGGCGGCACCGTCGATGAGCATCAGGATGGCCTGCTCGGCTCGCACAGGGTCACGATCACGGACGGCGTCCAGGACGGCGCGGTGCAAGGGGAGCGATTTCGCGGGGCCATCAGGCCGGGAGGTGGAGATCTCGAAACTGGTACGCAGCAGCGCGCCCAGCGCCTTGCTCATCTGGATGACCATGCGGTTGTGGCAGGCGCGCAGCAGGCCCTGGTGAAAGCGCAGGTCGTGGCTGACGTAGTCACCACCTTGTTCGATGGCGTGCCGCATGCCGTCGTAAGCGGCCTCGATCTCGGCCAGGTCAGCGGGCGTGGCACGGGTGGCCGCCAGGCGGACGGCCGCCGGCTCCACCACGCGGCGCAGTTCCTGCAGATCACGCAGGAAGTCCCGCGTCAGCCCGGTCTTGCTCTGCCAGGCCACCACGTCAGGATCAAACCAGTTCCACTGGTCGCTGGGCAGCACGCGGGTGCCCACCTTGGGCCCGGTGACCAGCATGCCCTTGGCCGCCAGAGACTTCACGGCCTCGCGCACCACGGTGCGGCTCACGCCCAGCTCGCCGCAGAGCGTGGGCTCGGGCGGGATGGCGGCGCCAGGCTCGTATCGGCCCGAGACGATGGATTCCCCCAACGCCTCCAGCGTGTGCCCGAGGACGTTCTTCACCGCCATCAGGGGGCCGCCTGGCCGGCGCAAGCCTGTGGAACGCGGTGCGTCATGCAGCTTCCAACCATCAGTCCCGCACGAACAAGGTGAACAAGGGCTCGGCCCCCACCTGCCGGCTCCAGTGGCCGTGCACCGCGGGGTCAAACGTGGCGCCCTCAGGCACGGTATCGGCCGAGTAGAAATGGTCACCCGGACGGAACACGCGCGAGCTGCCATCCTGCAGGCCGATCTCCATGTGCCCGCCCAGGATCACCACCCACTGCGGCGTGACGGTGCAATGGAACTCGCTGCGAAAACCCACCGGGCTGTGGCGCAACTGGTAGCCGCCACTGGGCATCAGGGCTGACAACAGGGCCTGCGGCTTGCCCTCGGTCAGGGGAACGTTTTCCTCCCGAAAACGCGCACGGCCATCGGTGTCGGTGAAGAGGATGACTTTGGTGAAGGTAGTGTTCATGATCAGCCTTCCGCCGGGCCGCCCCAAGGAAGGCTGCGGCCCCCCCGGGGGGTAGCGAACGAAGTGAGCTTGGGGGTGGTCAATTTCACACGGAGGCGGTGACGCCGCCATCGACATAGAGGATGTGGCCATTGACGAAGCGCGAGGCATCGCTGGCCAGGAACACCGCGGCCGGCGCCAGGTCTTCCACGTCGCCCCAGCGCCGGCTGGGCGTGCGGTTGAGAAGCCAGCCGCTGAAGGCCTCATCGGCCACCAGGCGGGCGTTGAGCTCGGTCTTGAAGTAACCCGGCCCGATGCCGTTCACGTTGATGCCGTGGGGCCCCAGGTCGATGGCCATACCCTTGGTGAGCATCTTCACCGCGCCCTTGCTGGCGGTGTAGGGGGCGATGGTGGGCCGGCCGAGTTCGCTCATCACCGAGCAGATGTTGATGATGCGCCCGCGCTTGCGGGGCACCATGCGGCGTGCCACCGCCTGACCGACATGAAAGACGCTGTCGAGGTTGGTGCGCATCAGGCGGTCCCACTCGGCCGCAGGAAACTCATGGAAGGGCGCGCGGTGCTGGGTGCCGGCGTTGTTCACGAGGATCTCGATCGGGCCGATGGCCGACTCGATCTCGGCCACCGCGGCCTCCACCGCAGCGGGGTCACAGACGTCGAAAGACCGCTCGTGCACTTGCAGCCCTTCGCTGCGCAGTTGCTGGGCCGTGGCGGCCAACCTGGTCGGGTCTCGCCCGTTGAGCACCACGGCGGCGCCGGCCTGCGCCAAGCCCCGCGCCACGCCCAGGCCAATGCCCGCGGAGGAGCCGGTGACCAGGGCCAGGCGGCCGTCGAGTCGAAAGGTGTCGGCAGTGATCATGCGGTCAAGGCTCCAAGGGATTGCGCGGCGCGCCGGGCCAGGGCCTCGGGCGACTCGGTGATGTCCAGTTCCAGGGGCTGCTCTTCGGCCGAGGGCCGCTCCAGCGTCTGCAACTGGCTCTGCAGCAGCGAGGGTGGCATGTAGTGCCCGCGACGCTGTGCCAGGCGCTCTTCCAGCACCGCTCGGTCCCCGCGGAGATGAACGAAACGCAGCTCAGGCACCACCCGGCGGAGTCGGTCCCGGTAGCGGCGGCGAAGGGCCGAGCAGGAGGCCACGGCACCTTCGGGGCGGCGCGCCAGCTCGGCCGCCACGGCATCCAGCCAGCCGGCGCGGTCTTCATCGGTCAGCGCAATGCCCGAGGCCATCAGCTCCACGTTACGCGCCGGGTGAAGCTCGTCACCCTCAATGAACGGCACCCCCAGGTGCTGGGCCAACAGCCGGCCCACCGTGGTCTTGCCACAGCCACTGACGCCCATCACCACGACATGCGGCATGCGCCCACCGGGCATCAGCCGAGGCGTAGCCCCGAAGCTGCGTCGAACACGTGTGACTTGGCCACGTCGAACTCCAGGTGCACAGGGTCAGCGGGCTGGGCCTGGGTGCGGCCATGGATGACCACCACCATCTGTTGGCCTCCCACCTCCACGAGCAGCTCCGTCTCGGCGCCCGTAGGCTCGACGATGACCACCCGGCCCGGGATGCCACTGGCGGCCAGGCGCAGATCGGTAGGGCGCACGCCGTAACTCACAGCCTGCCCTTCGGCCGCCATGCCTGGTGCCAGCGGCCATTGGGCGCCCAGGCCTTCCACCTGACCCGAACGGACCACACCAGAGAAGACGTTCATCGCAGGCGAGCCGATGAACTGCGCCACGAACAGATTGCCAGGGCGGTCGAACAATTCCAGCGGGGTACCGATCTGCTCGATGATGCCGTCGTGCATGACGACAATGCGGTCGGCCATGGTCATGGCCTCGATCTGATCGTGCGTGACGTAGACCGTGGTGGTCTTCAGGCGCTGATGCAGCGCCTTGATCTCGGCGCGCATGGCCACGCGCAGCTTGGCGTCCAGGTTGGACAGCGGCTCGTCGAACAGGAACACCTTGGGGTCGCGCACGATGGCGCGGCCCATGGCCACCCGCTGGCGCTGACCGCCGGAAAGCTCGCGCGGGTAGCGGTCCAGCAGCTGGTCGAGGTTGAGGATGCGCGCTGCATCGGCCACGCGCTGGCCGATGGTCTTGGCATCGGCCTTGCGCAGTTTGAGCGAGAAGCCCATGTTCTCGCGCACGGTCATGTGCGGATACAGGGCGTAGCTCTGGAACACCATCGCGATGTCGCGGTCCTTGGAGTCCAAATCGTTGACCACCTTGCCGTCGATGGAGATCTCGCCGCCGGTGATCTCCTCCAGACCGGCCAGCATGCGCAGCAGCGTGCTCTTGCCGCAGCCCGAGGGGCCGACGAGCACGACGAACTCGCCATCGGTGATGTCGAAGCCGATGCCGTGGATGACCTTGACCTTGCCGTAGGCCTTGTGGATGTCGCGAAACGAGACGGAAGCCATGTGAGGAAAACTCCGGTCAGCTCTTCACGGCACCGGCCGTCAGGCCCGTCACCATGTAGCGCTTGAAGGCGTAGTAGATCGCTGCTGGCGGCAGCGCGTAGATGAGGCCCGTGGCCATCAGAAGCTCCCACGGGGAATCGTCAGCTGACAGGAAGTTCCCGAGCGCCACCGCCAAGGTGACGTCCGTTTCACGCGACAGCAGCAGGAAGGCGTAGAGGTACTCGTTCCAGGCCAGCAGCAGCGAGTAGGTGCCCACCGCGACGAGCGAGGGCACCATCAGCGGCAGGTAGACGAGCCGGAAGAGTTGCAGCGGCGTGGCGCCGTCGATGCGCGCGGCCTCGTCGAGCTCCAGGG